>CAYSOK010000030.1:0-13491 GCA_964432645.1 uncultured Bacteroidaceae bacterium
GAACGTCCTCAAAAAACCGGTTCGTGGAACATGCCGCATGGTTTGTATTTCGTGAATATTTCCACCATTCGGGTGTACCACGTGCCGGTTTTTTGAGGACGTTCACGGCATAGTCCCTACACTGTGGATGGCTCTCTCGTGGATGTGTACACAAATCCGAAACTTGAGTTATGTTGAATTCGAAAAAGTACTTTTTTTTAAACCATAAGAGCAAAAAAACGAATAATTTCTTGCTTGTTTTACAGAAAAGCCGTACTTTTGTTCAAGTTTTCAAACTTAAAAATTTTATTGCTTATGAAAAAATTATTACTCTCTTTGGCTGCCCTTTGCGCAACCACATTCGCAGTTGCTCAGACTCAGTTGCTGAACAATCCGGGTTTCGAAGATTGGAACTCCGACAGCGAACCCGCTTATTGGAAGACCGCATCATCAGCTGGTAACGCAACCCTCAGCAAGAGCGAAGATGCTCGTAGCGGTGCGTATGCTGTGCAAATTACCAACGCAAGCGGGAACAAACGTTTGGGCTATCAGGAGACTACTCTGACTCCCGGAACCTATGTCTTCAGTTTCTATGCTATGGGCGTTTCAGAAGGTGCATCCGTACGACCGGGATACACAACAGTAACAGATGGCGTAGCAAACAGCAACTACCAATACGGCAGCTACACCAACGACATCAGCGCCACAGATTGGCAATTGGTTACACATGAGTTCACGCTTACCGACACAACAACTCTTTGTCTGGTTATCATGAACCCTAAGAACACCGCATCCGTTTTGATTGACGATGCTTCACTCACCACGACCGATGGTGGACTCGTAGGAAACAACGAAAGCGGCGATAACAACGAAGGAAACGATGACACTGAAGTAGTATCCATCGCCAACACTCCGGAAACCGCCTATACTCCGGAACAAGCTATCGCAATCATCGATGCAGGTAAGGATTTGTCTACTGCCGTATACGTTAAAGGTATCATCACCTCTATTAAAGAGGTAAGTACAAGCTACGGTAATGCAACATACTTCATCTCTGCCGATGGTACAGAAAACAATGTATTGGAAATCTTCCGCGGCTACTACTACAACGGCGATAAATTCACTGCAGAAGACCAGTTGAAGGTCGGTGACGAAGTGATTGTTTACGGAAAACTTGTGAACTACAATGGCACGAAGGAAATGACTACCGGTAGCTCCATCTACTCTATCGGCGGCATAACCAGCGGTATTGCATCCATCGCAGCATCCACCGAAGCCGGAGCCATCTACACCCTTGACGGACAGAAAGTTCAGAACGTACAGAAAGGTAAGATTTACATTCAGAATGGAAAGAAATTCATAGCTCAATAAGCATCCGTCTCATTCTAAAAAGAATATTCAGCAGTGTGCGACGAAAAACGCACACTGCTTTTTTGTTCCCCCACAACCACACCCCATATCGAAAAAAAATCGTATCTTTGCAGCCGACAAAGAAAGAATTAGGATAAAAAAGAGATTTTTCCAAAAGATGAATGCACTGCTGGCCAGAATACGAGACGGTAAACCCATGACTGTAAGTCAACAAGTTAAGCTCACCATACAACTGAGTACACCCGCCATGATAGCCCAACTATCCTCCATCATCATGCAGTACATAGACGCTGCCATGGTAGGACAACTGGGCGCAGAAGGAGCAGCCGCCATAGGACTCATCTCCACCACCACCTGGCTCTTCGGAGGACTGTGCAGTTCCGTAGCCTCAGGCTTCTCGGTACAAGTGGCACACCGCATAGGAGCCAACGATGCCAAAGGAGCACGCGAAGTACTGAGACAATCGCTCACCGCAACCCTCATCTTCTCACTCCTGCTAACAGCTGTAGGTGTGGCCATCAGCCCCTTTCTACCCACATGGTTGGGAGGCGACCCGATAATCCACGAAGATGCATCCATCTACTTCCTCATCTTCTCCCTCTTCCTCCCCACCCTACAATTAAGTTTCCTGGCAAGCGGCATGCTGCGATGCAGCGGCAATATGCGAGTGCCCGGCATACTGGGGGTGCTGATGTGCGTACTGGATGTGATTTTCAACTTCCTACTCATCTTCCCTACCCACCATTGGAACATAGGAGGATGGGAAATGACACTGCCGGGAGCCAACCTGGGAGTGATGGGCGCGGCACTGGGAACGGCTGCTGCCGAGGCTGTTGTAGCAGTGATATCTCTGTGGTACGCCTGCATGCGGAGCGGAGAACTGAAACTAAGGTGCGAACAAGGACGCTTCATCCCCACCCGACGAGTGCTACGAAAAGCACTGCACATCGGATTGCCTATGGGACTGGAACATGCGTTTATCTGCGGAGCCATGATCGTCACCACCATCATTGTGGCACCACTGGGTATCTACTCCATCGCAGCCAACTCCTTCGCCATAACCGCCGAGAGTTTGTGTTACATGCCGGGCTATAGTCTGGCAGACGCTGCCACCACACTGGTGGGACAGAGCATCGGAGCAAAGCGCCGTAAACTGACACGAAGTTTTGCTTACATCACGGTGGTGATGGGAATGGTAATCATGGGGGTACTGGGAATACTCATGTATCTGTTTGCACCGGAAATCATCGGACTGATGACACCGGTGGACGAGATTCGTTCGTTGGGAGCTACATCGCTCCGCATAGAAGCATTTGCGGAACCCATGTTTGCGGCATCTATTGTGGCATACGGAGTGTTCGTGGGAGCAGCGGATACGCTTATCCCGTGTCTCATGAACTTCTTCAGTATCTGGGCGGTACGACTCACGCTGTCCGCCCTGTTGGCCCCCACCATGGGACTGTCGGGAGTGTGGACGGCAATGTGCATTGAACTGTGCTTCCGTGGCATCATCTTCCTGGTGCGACTCAAGCAAGAGAGATGGATGAACAAATTATCGGTACAATAAATATACATAATATACAAGAATCAAGATGATAGAAAAAACGTTGATCAAAGATGCGGAGTTCGGCGGAGAAAGACCGCTGTTTGAATCGCACCATCTGCGGCTGGAGAATGTGACCATCCGCGAGGGAGAATCGGCTATTAAGGAGTGTAGTGACATAGAAGCGGTGGACTGTCGTTTTGAAGGTAACTACCCGTTCTGGCACGTTCATGGGTTCTTGATTGAGCGTTGCTATTTCGATGTGGGAGGACGCTCGGCTCTTTGGTACAGCGACCACCTGAGGATGAAGGATACGGTGGTGGATGCACCGAAGATGTTTCGCGAAATGTCGCACTTGGAGTTGGAGAATGTGGTGATGAACGATGCGGACGAGGTGTTCTGGCGCTGCAAGAACTTACAGATTAAGAACTTGAAGTTGCACGAAGGCACCTACCCTTTCATGTTCTGCGAGAACGTGATAGTGGACGGTCTGGAAAGCGACAGCAAGTATGTGTTTCAGTACGTGAAGAACGTGGAGATACAGAATGCGAAGATTACCACGAAGGATGCTTTCTGGGAGGTGGAGAATGTAACTATCTACAACTCAGAGCTAAACGGAGAGTATCTGGGATGGCACTCCAAGAATCTACGCTTAGTGAACTGCCACATCACGGGAGAACAACCACTCTGCTATGCAGAGGATTTGGTACTGGAGAACTGCACCTTCGGTCCCGACTGCGACCGTGCATTTGAATACAGTTCGGTGCAGGCGGAGATAAAGGGGAGCATCACCAATATAAAGAATCCGCGCACGGGACGTATTGTGGCGGATTCCATTGGTTCCGTGACGATTGACCAAAACATAAAGGCTCCCGCCGACTGTGAAATAGTGGAACGCGTATGAAATATTCGTTTGACTCACCCGTGAATCGACGGAGTACGAATTCGTATAAATGGGACTCCGCAGAGGAGGAGGATGTGCTACCGTTGTGGGTGGCAGACATGGATTTTAAAACGGCTCCGGCAATTGTGGAGGCGTTGCAAGAGCGTGTGTCTCACGGTATTTTCGGTTACACGAAGGTGCCGGAGAGTTACTACGAATCGGTAATTCGTTGGTTTGACCGCCGACATCATTGGCGCATACAACGAGAGTGGATGATGTACACATCGGGAGTGGTGCCGGCGCTGTCGGCTACCATTAAGGCTCTGACACATCCGGGGGACGGGGTGCTGGTGATGACACCGGTGTACAATTGTTTCTACTCGTCCATCCGCAACAACGGATGTCGCATAGAATCTGTACCTTTGGTGTATGGGGAGCAGACGTATCGTATCGACTGGCAGCGACTGGAGGAGGCAGCAACCCAGGAGCATGTCCGTGTGTTGCTGTTGTGCAATCCGCACAATCCGGCATGCCGGGTTTGGACGCGTGAGGAGTTGCAACGTATCGGGGAGATTTGCTTGAAGCATGGGCTCCGGGTGATTGCGGATGAGATTCATTGTGAGTTGGTTATGCCCGGACATCGGTACACACCGTTTGCTTCGGTGGATGAACGTTTGCGTCCATGGACGGTGACATGTGTGTCTCCGAGCAAGGCGTTCAACTTGGCGGGATTGCAGATTGCAACCATCGTTTGTGCAAACGAGGAGATTCGGAGCAAAATTGACCGTGCCATCAATGATAATGAGGTGTGCGATGTGAATCCTTTCGGTGTGATTGCCACACAGGCGGCATACAACGAGGGAGAGGATTGGTTGCAGGAGCTTATCACGTATCTACATGAGAATTATCTCTTTATGGTGGAATATTGTAAAGAGTATTTGCCGGAGTTTCCGGTGGCGAAATTGGAAGGGACTTACTTGGCGTGGATGGATTGTCAAGCGTTGAACTTATCATCGGAGGTTCTGGAAGAAAGACTTCTGAAGGAGTGCAAGTTGTGGCTCAACGCGGGCAGCATGTACGGTGCCGAGGGAGAGGGATTCATGCGGTGGAACCTGGCGTGTCCGCGCAGTAGACTCACGGAAGCACTGGAACGATTCCGAGGATTCATAGGGTCTATAACTAGACCATAAGGACTTCATCTTGGACGAAAAAGAGAAAATAATGGATAAAAAACTATTATTTTCTCTTTTTTCTTGTGTTATTTCGAAAAAAAGAGTAGATTTGCGAAGTTTAAACAATTAAAACAGATTCAGCCATGAGAAGAATGATGTTTTTGGTTATCCTCTTTTTGGTAACCGTTATACAGAGTGGCAGAGCGGACGACATGCTTACGCCGCAGTTGGAAAACGAGAACGTGGAGGTGAATGAGGCGAACGTTGAGGGTATATGGCAACAGGTTCGTTTCGTAAACGATGAGGTAATCATTTTACCGCATCTCAAGGTGTATGCTTCCGACCATACGTTCAACAGCATTATGATTCAGAAGAAGAATGCCACGGGCATATCCACCTCCGGCACGTGGACGGCAGAACCGGGTTACGTCACGGAGACATTGGATGCAGACTGCAACAACTACTTTGCGGGGAAGGTCATGAAACTTCCGGCAAACTTATACAATAAGGATGTCATGACGATTAGTTATGCGAATCCTTACACCAACCAAACCATCACGGAGTTTTGGGTTCGTATTCCGAAGTTCGGGCGAGAAAAATAATCCACTCCGATTTCGGATATTCACAAACTAGCATACAAAAACGGGGCACTCTTTTTCAAAAAGAATGTCCCGCAAACTATTGTTTGGAATGCAAATTCTTATATTCTTACTCCTGCTCCTTGCGATTGTCGATGTTATCGCCTTCGGTAGGAGTCATATCCGTATCGAAATCTGCATTACCGGAGGTAACCAACAAGTTGTACCAGGTAATGAGCTTCTTGACATCGTTCGGATAAACGCGGTCACGGTCAAAGTTCGGAACGAAAGTACCGAAGAAATCGAAAAGTTCCTCTTTGGAAGCCTTCTTTATATCTAATTCCACTACGGCACCGTTCTGCTTCGTCTTGAGAGCATTCAATACATCGCGCAGAGGCATATCATCCTCCTCGGTATACATGGAAATATCTGCCAAAGAAATCACTTTATCATTGGCATAAACGGGAACTCGCTTCTTGGAGTCCTCCAAAGATTCTACGACCAACATTCTGTTTCCACGGGAAACAAGCTTATACAATCCCGGTTTTCCGGAAATTGCCACAATAGTATTCAACATAGGGCTATATACTTTTTTACTGTTTTCTGTTTGACGGTGCAAAGATAGGGAAAATATCCTAATTACAGTGCACATAAAGGTTTTTTATAGGGGCAAACCACACAAAAAATCCTCTATCTGTGTTTCCGGGTCGCTGCCTTCATCGTTCTGAAGGATGTAACGAGCACGTTTGCGTAGTTCCTCCGGGGGATACTGACGGGCCATGCGGGCTTGTATCTGTTCGGGGGTGGCTCCGTCACGAGCAATGGCTCGCTGTAAACGTAGCCCTTCGGGTGCATCCACGAGAAGGACATCGTCGACCCATGCGTCAAAATGCGATTCATAGAGAATGGCGCACTCCATAAAGACAACGGGGGTGGTTTGTTCCCTACTCCACCGGCAAAAAGCTTCGGAGACGGCCGGATGAACCACGGCATTTACGCAGGCGGCATGGGTGTCATCGGCAAAGAGATAGGCGGCTATGGCGGGTTTGTTGAGGGTTCCATCGGATTGGTAGGCTTCGGGGACAAGGGTTTGTAATCCTCGACGTACATCGGGATTAACCACCATCAGGCGTTTGGCTTCGCTATCGCAATCAAAAACGGGGTATCCCCGTTGACGTAATAGATTGCATACGTAGCTCTTGCCGCTACCTATGCCTCCGGTGACACCTATTTTAATAGGATTATTCTTCGTCATCGCTTATGTCTTCTATCAAGAAATCGACTGTCTCGGGTTCTATGCGAACGTGAGATACGCCGTGGGGCAAGGAACGAAGTTCCAGATGGCAACGATTGTTGTTCTGTTTCAGAAGGTCTTCGTAACTGATGGCTATCACAAAATCTTCGGTATCTATCTGACGAAACTGAGAGAGAGGTACTTGAAAGAGCACCTTAACACGTGCCGGGAAGGTTCGCAATTGTTTGCTAGCCGGGAAATTGCGTCCACGAACGGGCACTTCCACAGTTTTCTCGGTAAACATCTCCACACGAATTTCACCACCAATGTGGGAGGGCACAAACTTGGCGCCTCGCACGGCCTTAAACTCCACATCGAAGGGGTAGTTTTCGGAAAGATCGGTGAGTTTCTGCGGACGTGTGTGGGCTGCAACGATGGAGTCGGCATAAAGGTCGGCGGCATAGACCCATACGGAATCGTGTTCAAAACGAATATCGGACACGCAGTATTGGGGTTTGGTTTCTATGGTACCGTCCCAGACCACGGGCACTTTTTTCTTGATACCGTAGTTGTAGAATATCTCCATGGAATCCGGTTTAATCCCCACCACACGGCTGCCTGAAAGGAGCTGTGAGACAACAAGTTTCTGTAGGTCACCATGCGTCAAACGGATGCATTCGGACATTTCGGTATAGTCACTGAAGTTTAATTTCAGCACCTTCTTCTTGCCAAAATACATAGTCAAGAGGTCCACGCCTTTTTCATTGACGGTAACACGCAGGGAGCTAGGGAGATCCGATATCAAGACTACGTTCTCCGGTATATTCTGCCATTCAACGGCAAAGTCCACCTCGGCGGTTAGATTTTCGTTCATGGTTTGCAAGAACCAGAAGAAGGCGGACATGAAGAGGAAGAACAAAAAGACCATAAAGTTCCTACCGAGCATGTTCGATAGAAGCTTTAAGGTCTTTTCCGTATATTTTCCAATTTGCAGTTTCACCGCTTACTTCTGATATTGTTGTTCGCTTCCGGTGTTGGCTTGAACTGCGGCAGAGTCACTGGCACTGGCAAAGACTGAGTTTCTGTCTACGTCAATCACAACGCCCTTGGCAATTTCAATAGATACGATATTTTTGGCTTCGTCTATGGAACGTACACGACCGTAGATGCCGCCTGCGGTGATTACCGGAGTGCCCTGGGTCATGGAGTTACGGAAGTTCTGAATCTCCTTGTTACGCTTCTGCTGCGGACGAATCTGCAAGAAGTACATCACTGCGAACAAGGCAACAAGCATGAGCAGCATGGGCATCATACCTCCTGCACCGCCCTGTGCTTGCAATAAAATGGTTCCTAATGTCATAGTTATAATTTTTAATTAATGGTTTCTACTTCTTCTTGGCAGCACCTTTGCCCTTCTTGGGTTCGGTCTTCTTCACCTTCTTCTCGGCAATGAGCTTCTTCACGATGGTGTCGAGCATACCGTTGATATAGGCGGAGCTGCGGGGGGTGCTGTAGAGTTTGGCGATATCGATGTACTCGTTGAAGGTAACATCCAGGGGAATATCCGGGAAGTTGATGACTTCGGCGAGGGCTACCTGCATGATTATAACATCCATAAGAGCCAATCGACTAAAGTCCCATCCTTCGCTACTGTGCTCGGCCAGAAGCTTGCGCAGATACTCTCCATCGAGGAGGGTTTTGCGAAGGAGCTTGGATGCGAACAGACGGTCGGATTCGGCTACATACATGGGGAGGAGTTTAGACTTCTCACCGTCTTTCTCTTCCATGTGCTTTATGGTCTTCATAACGAAGGAGTCTATCGTGTAGCGGTCGTCGTTCCAATAGAGGGATTTCTCCCCCAGGATTTGTTCCAAATCTACATTACCGCATATAAACTTTCGGTAGAGCAGTCGCCAGAACTCACGATCTTCTTCGTAGTTGGTGGCGGTGAGAGCCATATACTTCTTACAAAACTCGGAATCTATGACCTTATCGTAGAGCGCACGGACGAACTTTTCTTCGTGGCTCCAATCGATGCCCAGTTCCTCGCACTTTTCCGCCAGCTCCTTGTTGCGTTCGAGTTGGAGTATGAAGGTGTTGTGGATGAATCGTTCATTCACTTCGGCCTCGGTCTTGAGTCGATCTGCACGGCTCTTAACTACATCAACTTTCATGTCGCCCACTTTTTTCAGCTCCACCATTAGTTGCAGGAGCATGATATAAAGTTCGTACGACTTCTCCAAACTGAACACCAATTCTGTCTCTGCTTCGTTCGGAGTTTTACCATCATTCTGATAGTAAGCATAGGTCATCTGCACAACCTTAAGTCTTATAATTTCGCGGTTTATCATAATTTCAACACGTTATTGCCTCATTTGGCTGTGCAAAAGTAGCTATTTTTCATCGAATATACCATTTTCTGTCCGTTTTTTTTGGAACTTTAAGAAAAAGTACGCAATTTTGAGGTCGAATACCTTATATAATAAATGATATGGAGGACAGAAAGATGAAACAGGAACAAGATGTACACGCTGTTTACTCTCGTGAACTGAGAGCGGGGCGACGGATTTACTACTTCGATGTAAAGAAAACACAGCGAGGTGAATTGTACTTGGTACTTACAGAGAGTAAGATGAGTAAGCGGACGCCGGAGGAGACAGGAACGATTGAGAAGCATCGAGTGATGATGTTTCCGGAGGACTTGGAACGTATGAAGGCAGAGTTTCTGGCGGTGGTGGACTATATCCAAAAGGAAAACGGACAGCACGAAACGACGGAAGAGGAAGATGCGGAGGAAAACATCCTTCAATCGGGTCATTCCGGGGAAATAAAGCTGGATATCGATTTTTAATATCGAGTTTGTTTGGCAGTTTCGGGGAAAAGTTGTACCTTTGCACCCGCTTTAATGCATCAGAGCATCGTGTGATGGTGATTAAGCACTTAACTTAATGTAGAGTAACACAATTAAAAAAGTAATTATGAAAGAGATTAACGTAAAAGGTACCGTTAGAACCGACCTCGGCAAGAAGGCCGCTCGCAAGATTCGTAAAGAGAACGCAGTTCCCTGCAACCTCTATGGCGTAGAAAAAGACGAGAAGGGTCTGCCTGTAGCAACCAGTTTCACTGTAACCAACGATGAGTTGCGCAAGCTTATCTACACTCCGAACATCTACACCGTAAACCTCTCTATCGAGGGTAAGAAGGATTGCAAGGCTGTTATGCGCGAGATTCAGTTCCACCCGGTTAAGGACAACGTTCTGCACGTTGACTTCTACGAGATTACTCCTGAGAAGCCTATCGTAATGGAGGTTCCTGTTAAGCTGAACGGTTTGGCAGAGGGTGTTAAGGCCGGTGGTAAGTTGGCGGCTTCTGTTCGCAAGCTGAAGGTTCTGGCTACTTACGACAAGATTCCTGAGGTTCTGAACATCGATGTTACCAACTTGGGTCTTGGTAAGACTATCAAGGTTGCCGAGCTGTCTTTCGAGGGCTTGGAGATTGTAACTCCGAAGGAGGTTGTTGTTTGCCAGGTTAAGATGACTCGTGCCGCTGCTGCCGCTGCTGCCGCTGCATCTAAGTAATCTGTCGGTACAATAGTACATACACTCGCGTACAAGAGAAGTGATCTCTAGATTGCGAGTTGGGAATTATGGGTCGTCCAAAGGAGTCCTGAATGGGGCTTTGTAGGACGACCTTTTTATATAACTGATTACGAGAAAGAAAATGAAATATTTAATTGTTGGACTGGGAAATATAGGTGATGAGTATGCTCGCACGCGCCATAATATCGGTTTTATGGTGGTGGATGCGTTTGCTCGTGCTGCGAGCTTCTCTTTTGAGGATAAGCGATATGGATTTGTGGCGCATACGCGAGTGAAGAATGCGGAACTTACCATTCTGAAACCGTCTACATATATGAATCTGAGCGGTAATGCGGTGCGATACTGGGCACAAAAGGAGAATATTCCGTTGGAGAACATCTTGATTGTAGTGGACGACTTGGCTCTTCCGGTGGGTCAGTTGCGCTTAAAGCCTTCGGGTAGTGAGGCGGGACACAATGGTCTGAAGAGCATTTCGGCACAGTTGGGAACACAGGCGTATGCACGCTTGCGTTTCGGTATTGGCAACGACTTTCCGCGCGGTGGACAGGTGGACTTCGTGCTGGGTACGTTCCCGGAAGAGGATAAGAAGGTGGTGGATGAACGTATTGTAGTAGCTATTGAAATGATAAAGAGTTTCTGTCTCGCGGGAATCCAAATCACCATGAATCAGTTTAATAAGAAATAGTATTCGAACATGGAAGCACGATTGGATAAATGGTTATGGGCGGCGCGAATTTTCAAGACGCGTACCATTGCGGCAGATGCTTGCAAGAAGGGTCGTGTGACGTCAAAGGGGGTGACACTGAAGCCGTCGCGTACGGTGAAGGTGGGTGATATTATTGATGTACGCAAGCCTCCCATCACCTATTCGTTCCGGGTAAAACAGGCAATTGAGCATCGTGTGGGTGCAAAATTGGTACCGGATATTCTGGAGAACATTACGGCTCCGGATCAGTATGAAATCCTTGAAATGAGTAAGATTAGCGGGTTTGTAAACCGCGCCAAAGGTGCGGGACGTCCGACCAAGAAAGATCGTCGTTCTTTGGACGACTTCACGACGGGGGATTACAGCAGCGATTACGATGAGGATATGGATGCGCCCTTCGATTTCGGTTTCATGGAGGACGAGGATGAGGAATAAAAAAAAGACTCGCAAACGGTTTATGTTTCCGTCGCGAGTCTTTTTTATTCATTACGAATCATTGCTGAATCATTTCTTCTTGGAATCCGTTTTCTTGGAATCTGTCTTTTTGGAATCGGAATCAAGTTCCACTACATAACTGCGCTTAATACCGCTCGGGGTAATGGCACGCAACCAAAGAGTACGATCCTTGCTACGATTGGCTGATTCAACGGCCTCTTCGAACTCGTCGACACTCTTAACTGCCATATCGTTTACTTGATAAATAATCAGTCCTTTGGTGATTCCCTCGTCCATCATCTTACCCTTCTTGATGGCAGAAACCTCTACTCCACCACTGATACCTAAACGATTACACTCGGAAGCGGATACATCACGAAGGGCTACACCCAACTTATCTACCGTATCATCATTCTTGAGTACCTCCGTATTACCTTGTGCATTCTTTAGCGTTACGGTACAAGTGTTGCTCTTTTTGTTGCGCAAATAGGTCACCTTGGTCTTATCGCCGGGCTGCAATACACCGATTGCTTCCTGGAGTTCACTCATCTTGGTGATGCGGTTGCCATTGATTTCGGTTACGACATCGCCTTTCTTAAGTCCGGCTTCCTCGGCAGCACTACCATCGGATACCTCGGAAACATACACTCCTTCGGTGGTTCCAAAGTCAGGTGCCTCATTGCCTTTCTGCTTTTCGCTATCAATATAGTTTGTAACATCGGTTCCGGAGATGCCCAAAAGAGCACGCTGTACGGTACCAAACTGTTTCAAATCGCTCACCACCTTCTTTACAATAGTCGTAGGAACGGCAAATCCATAACCGGTATAAGAACCTGTTTGTGAATAAATCATGGAGTTGATACCGACCAATTCACCGGCAGCATTGACGAGTGCTCCGCCGCTGTTACCGCTATTGATGGCTGCATCGGTTTGAATAAAACTCTGTATACCACTGGGGCTATATCCCAAATTACGTGCCTTGGCACTGATGATTCCGGCGGTAACGGTAGAGGTAAGATTGAAGGGGTTGCCTACAGCGATAACCCACTCTCCTACCTTCAAGGCATTGCTATCTCCCATGGGGAGAGACGGAAGATCCTTCTCTTCTATCTTTATAAGTGCCAAGTCGGTGGCTTTATCGGTACCTATGATGCGACCTTTGTATTCACGATTGTCGTTGAGCTTTACCATTATCTCATCGGCATTTTCTACCACGTGATTGTTGGTCACGATGTAACCGTTAGACTCTATGATTACACCACTACCTGCGGCCTCGCGCTTGGGCGTTTGAATCTGACGACGTTGGGTTCCACCGTTGCCTCGACCGAAGAAGTCGCCAAAGAAATCTTGAAAGGGATCGTAGGTTTCAACGGTTTGTGTCTTGCTGTTTTGGGTAACTCGTATGTACACCACGGCATTGATAGACTTTTCGGCTGCGTAGGTTAGGTCGACTAGTCCGCTCGGAGCGGCGGGAGTCGATGTGGTAGGCGCTGTGGTAACGGGAGTCGCTTGTGTGACCTGTGATGCGGCACGCGCCAGTGCCACATTCCCGATTAACGAAACACAGGTTGTACCTGTTGACACTACCAAGAGAGTAGTCATTAATACATTCTTTGTTTTTGCATTCATAATTTCCTTTTCCATTGGTTTGCGGGGTCAAAGTTATAAAGAGTTTCGATACGTTGTTCTCCAAAAGACAACTTTTTGAGTGCGTTTAACAATGTTTATTTAAGAATTAACAGTGCTTATACATACGACAATGAGTCTATATGCCTTTTAGCATAAGGTTTATACGAAAAAGCGGACTCAAACCGTGGGGTCTGAGTCCGCTCATTATTACTTGACTGATTGTTCAGTTCATTATCCACCAAAGTTATCGAAGCGAATCATATCATCTTCTACACCAAGTGAATGGAGAAGGTCAAGCACAGTCTTTGCCATCATCGGAGGTCCGCAGAGGTAGTACTCGCAGTCTTCCGGTGCCTCGTGTG
>CAYSOK010000031.1:0-13331 GCA_964432645.1 uncultured Bacteroidaceae bacterium
ATGGAAAAGAATGTTTCGCGTATCATAAAACCATGCGGCATGTACCACGAACCGGTTTTTTGAGGACGTTCCACGAAACGTCCCTACACTGTGGATGTATTCCTTCAAAAAAACGGGCGTGACTATCCTTTGGTAGTCACGCCCGTCAGCTTTTATCGTATTCTACTGAAATCAAGCATCGAGTAAATTTTGTCGGTAGCCCCCGCATTATCTTGGATGTACTTGCGACAAATCTCCCCCACACGTTTGCGCTCTTCTTCCTGCGTAAGCAAAGAATGGATGCGCTCCTCAAATCCTTGACGGCTTGTAATCTCCGTAGCACCGCCCAACGATAGGAGTGCCTGCGCCTCCATAAAGCGTTTGTTGTTCGGACCAAACATCACCGGAATGCCATATACCGCCGCCTCCGGCACGTTGTGAATACCCACGCCGAAGCCACCACCTATGTACGCCACCTCGCCATAGCGATAGATGCTGGACAATAAACCGAAGCAATCTATGATGAGGCAACGCGCCTCCGCAATGTTGGACTCGTTGGCCTGCGTATAACGCACCGACTTCATCTTGAGCTTATGTTCTATCTCCGCAAGATGCCCCTCGTGAATCTCGTGCGGCGCAATAATCAACTTATACTCCGGATGCGCATTGAAGAACGGAATATAGATATCCTCGTCCGGCCCCCAGCTGCTGCCCACTATGAAAACACGGTCGGATGCCCCCTGAGCATTTCGCTTGAATTGCTCCACGATAGGCAGTTCCTTGGCCTGATGCATAATGTCCAGCACACGGTCGAAACGCGTATCACCCGTCACCGTAACATTCTTAATCTTGTGCTCCTCCAGCAGTCTCTTGCTCGCCTCGTTCTGTACAAAGAAATGGTCGAAACAGCGTAACACCTTGCGATACTTACCTCCATACCAACGGAAAAATATCTGATTTTCGCGGAAGATACAAGAGATATTGTAAATCGGCAAACGCTTCTTGCGTGCCAACTTCAAGATACCTCCCCAGAACTCATACTTAATAAAGATAACCATAGACGGGTGAGCCAGCCGCATGAAACTGTGTATGTTACCCGGTGTATCAAACGGAAGGTAGCAGATGACATCCGCCCCCTTATAGTTCTTGCGTACCTCGTAGCCCGAAGGCGAAAAGAAGGTAAGCAGAATCTTGTACTCCGGATGCTGCGCACGAATGCGCTCCATCAACGGACGCCCTTGCTCAAACTCACCCAATGAGGCCGCATGGAACCAAATGTATTTCTCGTCCTTCTTTATTTCCTTGTGCAATATGCGAAACGTATTCCATCGCCCCTTGAACATCAGTCGAGCCTTCTTGTTCCAAAGAGCGGCGACGGAAACGCCGAACATATAAATATATATCGCTAAATAATAAAGCATCGTTCTTTTGTCGTCCGTTTATTCGCAAGCGGTTATCCACTCGGAGTCATCCTCGTGCTTCACAACACGACCATTCGTTATAACCTCGATACCGCGACGCATACGGCGCAACGTCTCCTCCTTGCCCAGGAAGGCAGAGATGTCGAACATGTGCGGTCCCTTGCCTTCGCCAACCAACAGCAAACGGAAAGCATTCATAATGTCGCCGGTCTTGTAACCCTTCTCCTCAATCCACGCCATAACGGCGGTCTCCTGATGCTCCAGAGAGAAGTCGTCGAGCGCCTCGAGGAATTGAGCCAACTCCTCCATCTGTGCCGGAGAGTCAGTCTTCCAACGCTTCTTGGCGGTCTTGGCATCGTATTCGGTAGGTGCCACAAAGAAGAAACGGCAGAGCGGAATCAACTCTTTCACGAAGTTGACACGTCCCTTCATCATGCCGATAACGGAAGCAATGCGCTCATCGGTATCGGTGATGCCCTCGGCTTTCAGCAACTCCTTGTATGCCGGCAACAACTCGGCATCGGACTTCTTGAGTATATATTCGTGGTTGAACCACATGCCTTTAACGTAGTCAAAACGAGCACCTGCCTTGCTGCACTTGCTCAGGTCGAAGAGTTGGATAAGTTCCTCCATGGAAAGCACCTCCTGGTCGGTTCCCGGGTTCCAACCCAACAGCGCCAGGAAGTTGATGACAGCTTCCGGCAGATAACCCTGCTCGCGATAACCGCTGCTCACCTCGCCCGTCTTGGGGTCGTGCCACTCCAACGGGAATACCGGGAAGCCCAGTTTATCACCGTCTCGCTTACTCAACTTACCGTTGCCCGCACCCTGCGGCTTCAGCAACAACGGAAGGTGGGCAAAGCGCGGCATGGTATCCTCCCAGCCAAACGCACGATACAACAGAACGTGCAGCGGAGCACTCGGCAACCACTCCTCGCCGCGAATCACGTGCGTCACCTCCATCAAATGGTCGTCCACAATGTTTGCCAAGTGGTATGTAGGCAGGTCATCGGCACTCTTATACAGCACCTTATCATCCAAAATGGATGAATTCACCACCACATCGCCACGGATGATATCATCCACATGAATCTCCTCACCCGGCTCAATCTTCATACGAACCGTGTACTGAGCACCCTCAGCCAACAAACGTTTTACCTCCTCTTCCGGGAGAGACAAGGAATTGCGCATCTGCATGCGCGTATGAGCATCGTACTGAAAATTCGTACTCTTGCCGTTCTCATCCTTCTCCTCACGTTTTGCGTTCAACTCCTCCGGAGTATCAAACGCCATATATGCCTTGCCGTTGTCCAGCAACTCCTTCACATACTTACGATAGATATCGCGGCGCTCGCTCTGTCGATAGGGACCGTAATTTCCCCCGAAGCTGACACCCTCGTCGAACTGAATGCCCAGCCATTTGAAAGCCTCCAAGATATACTCCTCGGCTCCCGGAACAAAACGAGTACTATCCGTATCCTCGATACGGAAAATCAAATCACCTCCATGCTGACGCGCAAAGAGGAAATTGTACAATGCGGTACGAACACCGCCTATATGCAAAGCACCCGTTGGACTCGGTGCAAAACGGACGCGAACTCTTCTTTCTGCCATAAATTCTACTCAATTGAAAGGTTTTTTTCGAAAATCGTTGCAAAGATATAGATTTTTTTACTACTTTCGCCCCTTAAAAAGAATAATTATGAATTTTTCCATCAAATAAAGGAAGGTTTTCGATATGAGTAGGTACAATAATATCCGCATTTTGTCCGGTAAAGATTACATTTACCGCACGGCTATCGTGGTGATTTGCACGTTGATAATCGTCTATTTCATGCCGCGAAAGGACCAATTTAGCTATCAATACGAGATAAATCGACCGTGGCGATACGCTCAGTTGATTGCTTCGTACGATTTTCCTATCTACAAAAGTGATGAGGCGGTGAAGGAGGAACTGGATAGTGTTATGAGCCATTTCTCTCCTTATTATAATATAAATCGTGAGATTCAAGAGCAGCAGGAGACTCTCATGGAGCAGGAACTGCGAGGACAAATTCCGGAGGATTATATCCGGTATATTAAGCGGACTCTGAACCAAATCTATGAGGCGGGTGTGATGGAGAACGAGGATTATAACCGCTTGAAGAACCAGGGGATAGGGTATATTCAGTTGGTGGACGAGAAGATTGCGTATAAGTATGAACTGAATAATTTCAATACGTTGCTCACGGCGTATGAGAAGTTGCTGAACAACGATAGTATCCACTTCAAGAAGAGCGTCTTGAAACAGTGTAAGTTGAACCGCTACATACGTGCCAATATGTTTGAGGATTCCGAGAAGAGTGAAGAACTCAAGAAGGATTTGCGCGCTACCGTCTCTTTGGCGAGCGGTATGGTGGTGAAGGGACAAAAGATTGTTTCTCAAGGAGATATTATTGACAACAACACCTATCGCATCTTGGAATCCCTGAAGCAGGAGACCAACAAGCGAAAGCACGACGATGTGCTCCAAACCGGTACTCTCTTGGGACAGACGCTGTTTACATTGATGATTGTGTTGAGTTTCATGCTCTACCTCTCTCTCTTCCGCAAGGATTTCCTACAGAATCCGCGCAATGTGATGCTGTTGTTCTCCCTCATGGTGCTGTTCCCGCTGATTACATCGCTATGTTTGTCGGCGGGTCTAAAGGATTTGTACTTGGTTCCTTACGCCATGATTCCTATCTTTAGCCGCGTGTTTATGGATTCTCGTACGGCATTTATGGTGCATACGTGTACCATCGTTATCTGCGCCTTGTTGGTGGATTCTTCGTTTGAATTTCTGTTTGTGGAGATGATGGCAGGATTGGCGGCTATTTATGCGCTGAACGAATTGTCGCAGCGTTCACACATCTTCCGCAGTTCTTTCACTGTAACCACTACCTCTATCTTGGCGTATTACGCTATAGAACTGATGATTAACAACGATATAGCAAAGTTGAGTTTCCAACCCATCTACTCCTTTGTTATCAACGGTGTGTTGCTTCTCTTTGCCTATCCTTTCATGTTCTTATTGGAGAAGTTGTTCGGTTTCACCTCCAATGTAACCCTGGTGGAACTCTCCAACACCAACAACCCGTTGTTGCGGAAGATGTCCGAGGAGGCACCGGGAACCTTCCAGCACTCCATGCAGGTGGCAAATTTGGCTGCCGAGGCGGCTCTTCGAGTGGGTGCCAAAAGTCAGTTGGTGCGTACGGGTGCCTTGTATCACGATATCGGTAAGATACGTAAGTCTATCTTCTTTACCGAAAACCAAAACAAGATAAATCCGCACGAGTCTTTGCCTTACGAGGAGAGTGCGCGCATCATTATCGAGCATGTGACAGAGGGTGTTAAGTTGGCAGAGAAGTACAATCTACCCAAGGTGATACGCGAGTTTATTGCCACTCACCACGGTACGGGCAAGGCCAAGTACTTCTACATAAAGTACAAGAACGAGCATCAGGATGAGGAGATAGACGACTCCCTCTTTACCTATCCCGGTCCCAATCCCTTTACGCAGGAGCAGGCGATTTTGATGATGGCCGACTCCGTGGAGGCGGCATCGCGTAGCTTGCCGGACTACACCACGGACAGCATTAGCGATTTGGTGGACCGCATCATTGACGGACAAGTGAACGATGGTTATTTCAGCGAGTGCCCCATCACCTTCCGCGATATCAATACAATAAAGGAGGTGTTCAAGGAGAAACTGCGCACCATCTATCATACACGTATTCAGTATCCCGAGGCAGCAAAACCGGCAACACCGTTACCGCTCTCACCTTTGTCTATTGAGGATCCACATCGTAGTAGCACACCAACGACGTAAACTGTTTGTCCTGCATCAGCAGACTCATGGTGTAGCGGAGCCACTCCTTTATTCTGGGACGTGATGCGCCGGGTTCAATCTTGAGTATCATCTTGCGGATAAAGAGCGTCTGGATGCGCGATACGGAGGGAATATCCGGTCCCAATATTCGTTCGCCGAAGGCTTGGCGCAGGAGTTGTGCCATGCGTTGGGCGGCCAGGTCGACTGTGCGCATGTCCTTGTGCTTTATGTAGATATAGACCAAACGGTAGTAAGGAGGATAGTGAAACAGTTCGCGTTCCTGCGCTTGCGCTTGGTAGAAGGCCTTGTAATCGCCTGCCACAATCTGAGCAATCAAAGGATTATCCGGCATCTTGGTCTGTAGAATCACCTTGCCGCGTTCCCCTTTGCGTCCGGCACGTCCCGCCACTTGCACCATCATTTGATAGGCACGTTCGTAGCTCCGGAAGTCGGGATAGTTAAGGATGGTGTCGGCGTTAAGGATACCCACCACGTGTACATGGTCAAAGTCCAACCCCTTGGTAACCATCTGTGTACCTATCAGTATGGAGGTTTTGCGGGCGGTGAAGTCCGCCAAGATGCGTTCGTACGCCGTGCGACTCTTGGTGGTGTCCAGATCCAGTCGGGCGGTTGCTGCACCGGGGAAGAGCGTTTGTACCTCTTCTTCAATCTTTTCCGTGCCATACCCTTTGTGTCTCAAGTCCGTCTCATTGCACGCCGGACACTTTTGGGGCAGCACCTCCGTGTAGCCGCAGTAGTGGCAAACCAACACATTTCGCTCTTTGTGATAGGTGAGTGACACGTCACACTGCTTGCATCGGGGCACCCATCCGCAGGTGTGACACTCCACAACGGGAGCAAATCCGCGTCGGTTTTGGAACAAGATGACCTGTTCCTTTCGTTCCAATGCCTGCTGCATCTCGCTTAGCAGAGTAGGAGAGAAGGCACCGCGCATCATGCGACGGCGTTGCAGGTCGCCGATATCCACCACTTCTATGTCCGGCAGCTCTATGTTTTGGTAGCGTTGGGTGAGTTCCACCAATCCGAAGTTGCCCTGCATGGCGTGATAGTAGGAGTCGATGGAGGGGGTAGCACTGCCCAGGAGTACCTTGCCTTTGAAGTATGAAGCCAGTATCAGCGCCACGTCTCCCGCCTTGTAGCGGGGCGCGGGTTCTTGTTGTTTGTAGGTGGTCTCATGTTCTTCATCTACAATGATTAACCCCAAATCTTTGTAGGGAAGAAAGATAGAAGAACGCACACCGAGCACCACTTGATAAGGAGAATCCGACAGCATCTTCTGCCACATCTCCACTCGTTCGGCATCGGGAAACTTGGAGTGATAGACGCCCAGTTTGTTGCCAAACACCTTGGTGAGTCGCTCTGTAATCTGTGTGGTAAGGGCTATTTCGGGTAGTAGATAGAGCACCTGCTTGCCCTGCTTTATCATTTCGTCTATGAGATGTATGTATATTTCGGTCTTACCGCTCGAGGTGACGCCGTGTAGTAAACAGATATCTTTCTGTGTGAATGTCTGTTTGATGGAATCGTAGGCAGTCTGTTGCGCCTCGTTTAGCGAGTGCAGTGGTAGGCACGCCGCATCCTCCTGTCGGCGACGGGCTATTTCGTAGGGATAGGTTTCCAGGATTCCTTTCTGTATCAATCCTTTGAGTACAGCATCGGAAACCTCCGATTTCTCGAGTAATTGCTTCTTGCTTACCTCCTGCAGAAGATGCTCGTTCTCCAATCGTGCTGCGGCGGTGGCGGAGGAGAGTTGAAGATAGACCTCGAGTAGATGATGTTGATTTTGTGTTCGTTTGGTGTTGAGCAGACGGAGTATCTCCTCGATGGCCGTTACCGAGAAATGGGGAGCGGCGAGTTTCAAGTGTACCTCCGTCTTGGGTACAAACTTCCGTCGCACCTCCTCTTGCATCATCACCACCCCCAGTTCCAAAAGATGTTTTAGTACCGGAACCACGCTCTTGAGTGTGGTTGAGGCTTGTATCTTGGCGATGCTCAGCGACTTGCAGGTGCGCAGAATTTCCACGATGTCTCGTTCTCCGGGGGTGAGTTCCACATCCTCCCACGCCTCTTCCTCTTGCAGTGTCACCAAGCTCTCGCTCTCCAACTTCAGTCCGGAGGGAAGCGCTGCCTTCATCACCTCTCCTTCGGAACAAAGATAATACGCGGCTATCCACTGCCACAAACGGTATTGTTCGGGGAGTAGAATGGGGGTGGTATCCAGTTGTTCCAGCAGTTCTTTCACCACGAAGTCCGGTTGCCGGGAGGCATCTTTCTTGTCAAACGTTTCGCGGACATCCGTTACGATTCCCGTGTACACCTTCTTCTTGCCAAAGGGAATCAGCACTCGCATTCCAATCTTCAGCGTAGACACCATCTCCGCAGGTACAAGGTAAGTAAACGCGCCGGTCAGCGGTAGGGGAAGCAAAACATCAGCAAACATACATTCTCTTTATGCGTTAAAAAGACATCCCTATTACCGGAATAGGGATGTCACCTTATTTATATATTATATCTCCTTGTTGATTAGAAATAATACGTAGCGGAAACCTGCCAAGTTTTGGTCTTGATATCGCTGTAATTCACGCCCTTGAGGTCGGATACGCTGCTATATTCCGCCGTTTTGCCCAACGGGATGTTGTAAGCAGCACCAATCTCCAAGTGGCTCAGCAACTTGACACCCGCACCAATGTTCCAAGACAAATCGGTACTTCTAAGAGTTGCCCCCTTGATATCGTCCCAAGCCTTGTTGCCGATGTTGATGTTGAACTGCGGACCCGTAGCCACATAAATACCCGCTACACTGCTAAACCCAAACGTATAACGCAGGTTGATAGGAATAGCCAAACTGCGAACCGTCTTCAACTCACCGGTAGACTCGTTTGTCAATTCGTCCTCTGTCTCCAGAGACAACTGACGCTGAGAATACACCAAAGACCCATCGATGCCCAGTCCGATAACCGGAATCGTAAACACAGCCTTGGCACCCGCATACCATCCCGTGTGGTTGTCAGATTGCAACACCTCGCTGCTAACAGACATCTTACTCAAATTCCAACCGGCGGTAATACCCCAGTCGAGTCCGGCCTTTGCCGGAGTCAAAACAGCCATTATCATGACCGTTAATGCTACAAAAAACTTCTTCATTTTCTTATTTTTGATATATGTTCGGGCAAAAATACAATAAAATTACGATTTTCTTCCTTGTTTATGAAAAAAAAGTGTAGATTTGCACCAATATAACATGATTAACATCTGTATATATAAGAAAGAACATGGATAGTTTGAAACATTTAAAGGTATGGATAAAGCGCATCAGACACCGCAAAGGATACGGCGTACAGTCGCCTTTCGCATTTGACTTCATCACCGGAGTTATCTACGAAAAGGGGACGTATTACGATTATCCCAACCTGGCAGTTCTCTACAAACAGATGAAAAAAGAAAAGAAAGTGATGTTTTCCAAACGAGTGGATCAATTGCTCTTTCGCATCGCCAACTTCCATCAACCCGACATCATTGTAGACTTCGGAGGACCTTCGAAGGATGCCTATCTCTACCTCTCAGCCGGATGTAAACACGCCAAAGTCCATGTTCTTCACCCCTCGGAGGCCGGTTTGCAGCAGTTGACGGAACTCATGCAGGCACATCAAGACAAACGCATCTTGGTCAATCTCGCACAAAACTCCCACACCGCTCGCGCCATCGACAGATTGTTACCTTATATAAAAGACAGCATGATGCTCGTGGAACACGACATCTACCGCACCCCCGCCGTAAAGCAGCAGTGGAACAACTACAAGAAACACGAAAAAGTGATTCTCACGTTCGACCTCTACGACCTCGGCATAAGCATGTTCGACAAACGATATAACAAACAAGACTATATAGTAAACTTCTAAAAGAGAATAAGAATGAAGATATACACGAAGAGTGGAGACCGGGGAGAGACCTCCCTCGTGGGAGGCGAACGCGTACCCAAGGACTGCATCCGTCTGGAATCCTACGGCACCATAGACGAACTCAACGCCCAGTTGGGACTGCTCCATACCTATCTGACGGAAGAACACGACCGTCAGACCGTACTCGACATACAGAATGAACTGTTTGTCGTCGGCAGCAACCTCGCCACCGATACCGACAAACGCCCCCTGCACCCCAACAGCATACTCTCCACCGCCAAGATAGAACAGTTGGAACACGAGATAGACATCCTCACCGAATCCCTCCCCCCCATGACCGGATTTATACTCCCCGGCGGAACCCGCGGAGCCGCAGTCTGTCACGTCTGTAGAACCGTCTGTCGCAGAGCCGAACGCACCATCGTGCAACTCTCCCGTCAGGCATCCGTAGACGACAACTTACTGAGATATATAAACCGTTTGTCCGACTATTTGTTTGTTTTATCACGGAAAATGAATAAAATAGAGAACAAAGAGGAAATTCTATGGAAAAAAACTTGTTAGAAACAATATAAATTGTAATTTTGCACTCCAAATTTACAATTACCGAAAATCTTATCTAAAAAGAAAAAAGATTATGTATTGGACACTAGAATTGGCTTCTAAGCTGGAAGATGCTCCATGGCCGGCAACAAAAGAGGAGCTTGTTGATTACGCAACTCGCTCAGGCGCACCGCTTGAAGTGATTGAGAACCTTGAAGAAATAGAAGACGAGGGCGAAATTTATGAGTCAATAGAAGATATTTGGCCCGACTATCCTACCAAAGAGGACTTTCTATTTAATGAGGATGAGTATTAACCCACGACTGTTTTCTTGAACAGTGCAACACAGCCGACAAAAGAATCGTACCTTACGTTTCCGCGTCGGTTTTGTGTTATAAAAACCTTCACAACATCATGGCAAAGAAAATTTTACACTTCCCGGGTATCAGTAAAGCCCCCTCACAATCCGACATGGAGAACTCCTCACTTGTCCTTAAAATCGCTATGCAGCATGTGAGCAAGCCGCCCGTTTGGCGCGAGGTGCAGGTTCCCGGAACCTTCAACTTCTACCAGCTACACTTTGTGATACAGGCTGTTTACTATCTGTTTAATTCCCACCTATGGTGCTTTGGAAGATGTGCCTACGACCAGGATCTCTCTATCGGAATGCCGGATGATACGGAATGGAGCGACAATTATACCACGCACCAAGCCGATGAGACACCCGTAATGCTGTTTCTGGGCAAGAAGGGAGATAAACTCGTCTACACCTACGACTTTGGCGATAGTTGGGAATTTTCCATAACGGTAAGTCAGGTAAAGAACGAAAAAATAGAGTTTCCCCTTCTGCTCAAATGGAAAGGCGACCTCCAACCCATGGAGGACAGTGGCGGTGTGTGGTGCTATGTACAGATGCGTAACTTCCTCGAAAAGGAGTCGACCCTCACGCAGAAACAGAAGAACGAAATAGCTCAACAACTCTTATACGAGGATGCCGATGATTTGAAAGATGTATTGGAGCATCAGATTATTGACCCCGAGGACATCATGGCAGAGCTGATGATTATAATATAAATGAGAAAAATAGATGAACGTTATAGAGTTCTTTCAAAAAGATGAGTTCGCCCGCAGCAACGGAATAGAGATAGTGGAAGTGCGCCCGGGATATGCCAAGGTGCGTGTCCTGCTCACCCCCCACCACATGAATGCCGGCGGAGGCTGTCAGGGAGGTGTACTCTTTACCCTTGCCGACCTGGCATTTGCAGCGGCTACCAACAGCAGCGGTATCCTTACCGTCACTACCTCTGCCAACATCACCTTCCTGCACGGAGTGAGCAAGGGATGGATTTATGCCGAGGCAACAATGGTGGACGATCATCGCAAGTTACCCTTGGTCGAGGCACGTATCACCGATGAGAGCGGACGTACCATCGCCTATTTTACCGCCAGCGGTTACCGTAAGGAGGGGGTGACACTACCTATCGACACAACCGAATAACTCTTTTTGAATGCCACAGAAACTCACACAACAGCAAGAACAACAGCAGATACAGACGCTGTCTCCCCAACAGGTGCTTTACGTAAGACTCCTGGAGATGCCCATCACTGCTCTTCAAGAACGTGTTAAGTCTGAGATGATGGACAATCCGGGATTGGAAGATGCTCGTAATGAGGAGACTACGGAAGGAGAAGAATTGACAACAACGGAAAATTCGACCGAAGGTCTCACCGGAGGTGAGTTTAGTAGCGGTCCGCTTCAGGGCGATGACGACGATGCTCCGGAGCCTTCCGCCGACAGCTCTTTTCGCAAGACGGGGGAGTTCAACGAGAGTTTTACCTCCTTCTATGACTATTTGGAAGAACAAGCCGGATGCCTAACGCTCGATGAGAAGCAATCTTTCATCATGAGCTATCTTATCGGTTCGCTGGACGGAGCCGGTTATCTGAGAAAGAGTGTGCGCGATATCGTGGAGGAGCTCTCCATCTATCACGATGTGGCGGTGACGGCAGAAGAGGTGGAAGAGATGTTGACGGAGTTGAAAGGATTTGACCCCGCAGGAGTCGGTGCACACGATTTGCAGGAGTGTATGCTCTTGCAACTCAAACGTATAGACGGTGATAAAACCAAAGAACAACGCATTGCCATAAGCATTGTGCGAAAGTATTTCGATGAATTCCGTCGTCGCAACCGCAAGTTTTTTGCCAAGAAGTTCAAACTTTCCGATGACGGTGTGCAGCGTGTGTTCGATATTCTCAAGAAACTTAATCCCAAACCCGGTGGTTCGGTGGAACGGGGTGCCGAGATAGGCGAGACCGTTGTCCCCGATTTTGTGGTGGAAACTCTCGACAACGGCAAATTGGCGTTCTATATCAACAACGACCGCATCCCAAAGCTCTGTGTCAGTGACACTTTCAGTCGCATGCTTAGCGACTATCAGAAGCGCAAAGAGAAACTCAATCGCTCCGAAAACGAAGGTTTTCTCTACGCCAAACAAAAGGTGGAATCGGCACAAATCTTCCTCAACGCTCTCGAAGAGCGACAGTCCACCATGCGTGTTGTCATGGCTGCCATTCTCGAGAAACAAGCCCGCTTCTTTGTGGATGGCGACGAAAATTCACTGCAACCGCTTAAGTTACAGGATATTGCCGACATGACCGGACTGAGTATCTCCTCCGTATCCCGCGTCAACAACAGCAAGTATGTGCAGACCGACTTCGGTATCTTTCCCCTCAAATACTTCTTTAAGGACAAGATAGTGACCGAAGAAGGCGAGGAACTCTCCACCACTAAGATTAAGACAGCCCTCAAACAGCTGGTGCACGACGAAGACAAGTCCTCCCCGCTGTCCGACAATAAACTTACGGAACTACTTAAAGCACAAGGACTTGCTGTAGCCCGCCGCACCGTAACCAAGTACAGAGAACAATTAAATATACCCAAAGCATCACTAAGACGATGAGCGATAAATATTTGATACGTATGGCACGATGGATTTCCTCCATCTTTTCTCCCTTCTATATGCCGTTGGTAGGGATGATGATACTCTTTATATTCAGTTATATGAGCATCCTGCCTTTCTTCTATAAGTTGATGATTGTGATTATGGTGTACTGTTTCACCATTGCCCTCCCCAAGTTGGGTATCTACTCCTATCGTCGTATCAAGGGATGGAGTTCGCATCAGGTGGGACACAGGGAACGCCGTTTGGTGCCGTACTGCATCTCCATTCTTTCCTTTGCCATGTGTTTTTGTCTCATGGATCAGATGCGCCTGCCGCACTTCATCAAGAGTATACTCATCACCGCACTGTTGTTGCAGGTGGTGTGTGCCATCATCAACAACTGGTGGAAAATCAGTATGCACACCGCAGCGACCGGCGCTATTACCGGTACGTTATTGGGTTTTTCCGTGATTTTCCTTTTCAACCCCGTTTGGTGGCTTTGTCTCACTCTCCTTATATCCGGTTTGGTGGGGAGTTGCCGCATCATCCTGCACCTGCATCGTTTGAGCCAAGTAGCAGGCGGTTTCTTTATTGGTCTCCTCCTGGGGTTCTTTGGAGTCTTTATTTAGTACTCAAGTTTCGGATTTGTGAAAACAACAACGAGAGAGCCATCCAC
>CAYSOK010000032.1:0-12923 GCA_964432645.1 uncultured Bacteroidaceae bacterium
AACTGTTTGAAGATTTGCGCGGTAATTACCCCCTACGGCGTGAGAAATGGAATTAAATAAGGAAAAGTTGCATTTTAAACCGATATTCATACCAAACGGGTGGTAGAAAGTGCACAATATACACCCTTTTGAGCAGCAAAAAGCAAAATAATTGGCTAAATACTTGCATATGACGATATTTTTCTTTTCCTTTGCAGGCAAAATTGAAAAATAACGAAATTATTAATAATCAAAAATTCAAAACTATGTCAGAAATTGAATCAAGAGTAAAAGCTATCATCGTAGATAAATTGGGTGTTGAGGAGTCTGAGGTTACTCCGGAAGCAAACTTCACCAACGACCTGGGTGCTGACTCTCTGGATACCGTAGAGTTGATTATGGAGTTCGAGAAGGAGTTCAACGTAACTATTCCGGACGACGAGGCTAGCAAGATTGAGACTGTAGCAGACGCTATCTCTTACATCGAGAACGCTCAGAAGTAATCCAACCATATATACACGATATGGAATTGAAAAGAGTTGTTGTAACAGGTATCGGAGCCATCACCCCGCTGGGAAATTCTGCCGAGGAGACTTGGAAGAACATGTTGGCAGGCGTATCCGGAGCCGGTCCTATTACACACTTCGATGCTTCCAAGTTCAAGACCCAGTTTGCATGTGAAGTAAAGAACTTCAATGCCGGTGATTATATCGACCGTAAAGAGGCCCGCAAGATGGACTTGTACACTCAGTATGCCTTGGCATCTGCCAAAATGGCGATTGAGGATTCAGCCATGGACCTGGAGACGATTGACAAGAATCGTGTAGGTGTTGTGTTTGGTGTAGGTATCGGAGGTATTCATACATTCGAAGAGGAAGCCGGTTACTATGCAGTGCATGGTGAGGAGCAGGGTCCTAAGTTCAATCCGTTCTTCATCCCCAAGATGATTGCGGACATCGCTTCCGGTCATATCTCCATCCAGTATGGTTTCCACGGACCGAACTATACGACCACTTCCGCTTGTGCTTCTTCCAGCAACGCACTGGCCGATGCTTTCAACCTGATTCGTTTGGGCAAAGCAAACGTAGTGGTAAGCGGTGGTTCCGAAGCGGCTATCTGGCCGTGTGGTGTAGGTGGTTTCAACGCCATGCACGCACTGTCTACCCGCAATGACGACCCGCAGCATGCTTCCCGTCCATTCAGCGCTAGCCGCGATGGCTTCATCATGGGTGAAGGTGCCGGCTGCTTGATTCTGGAAGAGTTGGAGCACGCTAAGGCTCGCGGCGCCAAGATTTATGCCGAAATGGCAGGTGCCGGAATGTCAGCCGATGCACATCACATAACCGCTTCTCATCCGGAAGGATTGGGCGCAAAGTTGGTAATGCAGAACGCATTGGAGGATGCAGAAATGAATCCGGACGAGATTGATTACATCAATGTTCACGGTACTTCTACGCACGTTGGCGATATCTCCGAGGCGAAAGCTATCAAGGAGGTGTTCGGCGAACATGCATACAAACTGAATATCAGTTCCACCAAGTCTATGACCGGTCACCTTCTGGGTGCTACGGGTGCTGTTGAAGCTATGGCTTGTATCTTGTCAGTGAAGAACGATATCGTTCCACCTACCATCAACCATGAGGAGGATGATAAGGATGAGGAGATAGACTACAACATGAACTTCACCTTCAACAAGGCACAAGAACGTACGGTACGTGCAGCGTTGAGCAACACGTTTGGCTTTGGCGGACATAACGCATGTGTAATTTTCAAAAAGTACGCAGAATAAGTCGTGATACATTTTGTAAATACAATGGATAGAATAAGGCTCTTTTTCCGTAAGGACAAGGAGCTTTATTTTTCCATGAAGAAGATATTGGGGTTTTATCCGCACAATATCCACCTTTACCAACAGGCTTTGTTGCACCGTTCATCGGGGGTAAAGGACGATAAGGGACACCGTATCAACAACGAACGTCTTGAATTTCTGGGAGATGCTATCCTGGGAGCGATTGTGGGAGATGTGGTGTATCACCATTTTGAAGACAAGAAAGAGGGATTTCTTACGAACACTCGTAGCAACCTTGTAAAACGTGAGACACTGGGAAAGATTGCCGTCAAAATCGGACTGGATAAGTTGGTGGTGTCTACAGATCGTAAGATGTCACACAACAGCTACATGAACGGCAATGCTTTCGAGGCATTGGTAGGAGCGATTTATCTGGACCGCGGTTACGATATGTGTTCTTTCTTTATTAGAGGACGCATTCTTAAGGAGATTGTAAACCTGGAGGATGTGGCTAAAAAAGAGACCAACTTTAAGAGTAAACTCCTGGAGTGGTCGCAGAAAAACAGAATTTCCATAGATTTTAAGTTGCTGGAGCAGAGTGTGGACAAGAAGGATGCTTCGCCCATGTTCAAGACACAAGTTCTGGTGGAGGGTGTGGTTTGCGCCACGGCTACCGGATACTCCAAGAAAGAGAGTCAGCAAAAAGCTTCGGAGATTACCTTGAAGAAGATGAAAAGCGATTCAAAACTGGTGGATAGCATCTTTGTTGCCAAAGGTAAGCGTACGGCTATGGAAGAACAACCGGTATATATTCCTACGGTAGAGGAGGATAAAGCAACCTCCCCGGAACAACCAACCACTCCGCGCCGACAGAGAGCGGATAGCGGTAAGCGTTGTCCAAACAAGAAACCGCGCACGGAAACAACGGAGAAGAATACACCGTCTACCACGCCTAAGGAGACGGAGGAAAAGCAGGAAGAGGACTTTGACTTCTCGGACGTATCGGTTAAGATGCGTCAGTTGAGCAAGGAAGACATCGTTGCTGCAGCCGAAAATGAGGCATTTAACTAGACAACACTATGAACAAGACGCAATATATCGCGAAGCTTTTTACGGGAAGACAGAAGGCTATCGAGAAGTATGAAAAAGGAACTGCCGAACTACAGGCAAAAACATTGCATCGTCTCTTAACGGAGGCACATTATACGGAGTGGGGACGTCAACATCAGTACTCGGACAGCACTTCGTACACTCAGTTTTGCCGCAATACTCCGGTGAATACATATGAGGAGTTAAAGGGATTCATAGACCGTATGCGCCACGGCGAACGAAATGTGCTGTGGCCGGGTACGGTGAAATGGTATGCCAAGTCTTCGGGTACTACGAACGATAAGAGCAAATTCATTCCGGTGAGCAAAGATGGACTGAAACATATTCACTATGCAGGCGGTCAGGATGCGGTAGCGCTGTATCTGCGCAACCATCCGGAGAGTCGTATGTTCGACGGTAAGGGATTGATTCTGGGCGGTAGCCATGCGTCTAATTACAACCTGCCACACAGTTTGGTAGGCGATTTGAGTGCGATTCTGATTGAAAACATCAATCCGCTGGTAAATTTGGTGCGCGTACCGTGCAAAGAGACGGCACTGCTGAGCGATTTCGAGATGAAGCGTGACCGCATTGCACGAGAGACGATGCATGCGAATGTTACCAATCTGAGTGGAGTTCCTTCCTGGATGTTGTCGGTGTTGAACCGTGTTATGGAACTTACGGGGAAGACACATTTGGAGGAGGTTTGGCCAAACTTGGAGGTTTTCTTCCACGGAGGTGTTGCGTTTACGCCCTATCGCGAACAGTATAAGCAGTTGATTACAAGCAACCGTATGCACTATATGGAAACCTACAATGCCAGCGAAGGATTCTTTGGTTTGCAGGACGATCCAAACGACCCCGCCATGTTGCTAATGGTGGACTACGACGTGTTCTACGAGTTTATTCCACTGGAGGAATTGGAGAAGGAATCGCCGACCATTGTACCGCTCAACGGTGTAGAGTTGAACAAGAACTACGCCATGGTTATCAGCACCTCATGCGGTTTGTGGCGTTACTTGATAGGAGACACCGTTCGCTTCACGCAGAAAGACCCCTACAAATTCGTCATCACCGGTAGAACCAAACACTTTATCAATGCGTTTGGTGAGGAGTTGATTGTAGACAATGCAGAGAAGGGATTGAAGCGTGCATGCGAACAAACGGGTGCTCAGGTATTGGAGTACACGGCAGCTCCGGTATTCATGGATGCGAACGCCAAGTGTCGCCATCAGTGGGTGATAGAGTTCGCGGTGGAACCGGATTCGTTGGAGCGATTTGCCAAAGTCCTGGATCAATCCTTGCAGGAGATTAACTCGGACTATGAGGCAAAGCGATATAAGAACATCACCCTGCAGCCGTTGGAGATAGTGAAAGCACGCAAGGGGCTTTTCGACCTATGGCTCAAGCAGAAAGGTAAGTTAGGTGGACAGCATAAGATTCCGCGTCTGAGCAATCAACGAACGTATATTGACGAAATTCTGGAACTAAACCGGGAGTAATACATAAAAGATTTTGAACATGAAGCAACTTGTAAACTTGGTGATAGCCACACTGATGTGTATTGGGCTATACAGCTGTGCCAATATAGGTACGCCCGATGGGGGTATCTACGACGAGATTCCGCCTAAATTGGTGAGCAGCACACCGGTAGAGGGTGCGGTCAATTCAAAATCAAAGAAGATAACGTTGCACTTCGATGAATACATCAAGTTGGAAAGTGTCAACGATAAAGTGGTGGTTTCACCGCCACAACTGGAAACACCGGAGATAAAGGCTTCCGGTAAGAGTATCATTGTGAATCTGCAAGATACGTTACAGGAGAACACCACCTACACCATAGACTTCTCCGATGCAATTGTAGACAACAATGAGGGCAACCCCATGGGACAGTACACCTACACCTTCTCCACCGGTAATCAGATTGATTCCATGGAGGTTTCGGGTTACGTATTGGATGCATCCAACCTGGAACCGATTAAGGGATTGTTGGTGGGATTGCATACCTACGACAACGATACGGCGTTTACGACCAAGGCCTTCGAACGTGTTTCGCGCACCGATGGTAGCGGTAAATTCTTGATAAAGGGAGTCAACGGCGACCGTAAATATAAAGTGTACGCACTGAAGGATGCCAACGGCAACTACTTTTTTGACCAGAAGAGCGAACAATTGGCCTTTAGCATGGACAGCGTTGTGTGTTCCAGCAAGCCCGATGTTCGCATGGACACCGTGTGGCGAGACAGCGTGCGTTACGACTCCATCCGGCGGATTCCATACACCCACTTCTATCCGGACAACATCGTTTTGAAGGCTTTTACCGAAGAGGTTAACAATCAGTATTTCATAAAATGGGAACGCGCCACCATGGAACAGTTCAAACTGTTTTTCAGTGCAAAAGCCGACTCACTTCCTATCATTAAGGGATTGAATTTCGACGAGAAAGATGCCTTTGTCATAGAACACAACTCACGCAACGACTCCCTCACCTATTGGATAAAAGACACAGCTATTTACTACATGGACACACTGGCCATTGCCATGACCTATATGGGTTGCGATTCACTTCTACAGCCGTTAAGCATGACAGATACGCTGGAAATTGTATCCACTCTAACACGTGCCAAGATGCTAAAACAAGAGGCTGAAGAACGCGAAGAGTGGATAAAGCAATATAAGAAGGAACAAAAGCGCAAGAACCGCCGGGAGAAGCGCGATGGAAAAGAGGATAAAAAAGAAGCTCGTGGAAAGGATGAGGAAGAGAATGAGGAAGATATCCCCGAAATGCCCATTCCTGCCTACGAAGTAAGCGCACGTGGTGGTAGCATTGCGCCCGACCAAAACATCCCGATTACCTTTAAGCAACCCTACGAAGAGATGGATTCCACCAAATTTCATTTCTTTGCCAAAGTGGATACCACCTGGACGGAGGCTCCCTATTTGATACTTCCGACAGATGACACAAACCGCTCCTTTATGCTCTATGCCGAGTGGCAGCCGGGCAAAGAATATAGGTTCCAAGTGGACAGTGCCGCTATTCGGAGCATCTACGGTTTGGTAAACGATAAGATAGAAACGAGCATTAAGGTACGCGATGTATCGGAATTCTCCACCCTATTTGTCTATGTAAACCTTCCCACCCAACCCTCCGACACGGTATATGTTCAACTATTGGACGGGAGCGACAAGGTGGTGAAGACGGTTCGTATGGAAGATAACAAGGCGGAATTCTACTACGTTGCACCCGCCACCTACTATCTGCGTCTATATATAGACAGCAATGGCAACGGCGTCTGGGATACCGGTAACTACGATGAACGCAAGCAAGCGGAAACAGTTTACTACTATCCCCACGAGATTGCGCTGAAAGCGGATTGGGAGATAGAGCAAACATGGAACGTACTCTCTACTCCCATCTATGAACAAAAGCCGGAGAAAATAACCAAGCAGAAACCGGATAAGGCCAAGACGGTACAAAACAAGAACGCGGAACGCGAGAAAAATAAGAGGAAATGAAACTAAAACAATATCTACTGACCCTACTCATGAGTATGGTCTGCATAGTGGCAGGTGCACAGTGTACGGAGGAAAACAAAGCTTTCAAGTCCGGAGAGACACTCATCTACGACCTCTATTTCAATTGGAAATTCATCTGGGTGAAGGTGGGTAATGCCACCATGAGTACCTACGAAACCACCTATAACGGCGAACCCGCCTACCGTTGCAGCCTCATCTCGCGCGGCAATAAGGATGCCGATCGTTTCTTTGTAATGCGCGACACCTTGAAGTGCTATACATCGCGCAATATGGTACCACTGTACTTTCGCAAGGGGGCCGAAGAGGGGTCTCGCTATACGGTAGACGAAGTATGGTACAACTATGCCAACAAACATGTTAACCTAAGACAACGTTACCGCAACAAAAACGGCGAAGTATCCACCATAAAGAACAGCTACACCGACTGTGTTTACGACATGATAAGTATGCTCCTCAAAGCACGTTCTTTCGATGGTAAGGATTATAAGAAGGGAGATAAGATTCAATTTATGATGGCAGACGGCGATGAAACCTCCAAACAGACACTCATCTACCGAGGAAAAAAGAATTTCCAAATGGAGGGGACCAAGGATACATACCGCTGCATGGTGTGGTCGTTTGTGGAATACGAGGACAAAAAAGAAAAGGAGGTAATCACCTTTTGGGTTACCGATGACGACAACCACATCCCCGTACGCTTGGATATGTACCTACATTTCGGTTCCGCCAAGGCGTTTCTGCGTAGCAAACAGAATATTCGCAACGCAGAAACGGCAAAAATCAAATAGACGTGTCAATCCTCAAACCTTCGAACAAACACATAGGTCAGGATTTTCCAAAATATCACTCCGGAAAGTACGCCGGCGATGGCATCTACAGCATAATGCGCCTGGATGTAAACGGTTGAAAACACCAACAACACGTAGAACGGCAACAAGATACCGAAAAGTTTTCTACTGCGTGACTGCCATGCCAGACACATAAGGATGGTGCTCACACCGCAATGAGAACTGGGGAACGCAGCCATGGGACGTTCTCCCGACAACTGCGCAAAAATCACACGACCTCGGAAGAAGCCCTCCTCCCATCCCGGGGCAGGAAGCATATAATCCAAGACTCTTTCCGCTTGGAAATGGGTGGAGAAATAGTCCCCCAACTCCGGAAAAACGCCCGCCACTGCCGCATCGACTCCTATGGCCTTGAAATAAAACTGAGGACCCGAAACCGGAAACAACAAAAAGATGAGATAGTACAGGAAAAAACCTCCCATCACAACAAAGAACGCCTGTTGAAAACGTCGGTATCTTCCAAAGAAATAAAAAGCTATCACACTCACTATCATAGGATAATAAGAAAAATACCCCATGTTCATAAGTTCACTAAAAACCGGTGCCGGGAAGTCCTCGCTAAACCACACGGAAGGTTGACTGCCAAACACACTCTGCTCCCATCCCGCCACCAAATGGTCGCAGTTGAAGAGCAACTTGTTAAACTCAAAGATCTCCGGATACCAGTAATTCAGCAAGTAGACCTGCCACAATACCCGCAACAACTCCAGAAGTTTGCAAGGACGCAACATGTAGACACGCCACAGCACCAACACCACCAATAAAATCCCCACACGGCACAGAGCCATAGTGGTGAGCGAATCAAACCGTTCCGGGAAGCACACCAACACCACAGAAGTGAGCAACAGATAGCACACCATGGCAATCTCTGCCGGAAACAAACCGGCTCTCCGCTCCGGATCTACCCGAAGCAAGGAGGCAAAAAAGTGCTTTACTTTATCCATCCTTCTTTCTTATACCACGCCACCGTCTCCTTCACACCACGTGCCAAAGGATATTCGGGAACATATCCCAACTCCCGACGAGCCGGTTCTATATCACACTGCCAATTGCGCTGCTTCAGAATATTGTACTTATCACCATTCAAGGCCGTCATTTTGCCGGTGACGTGCGAAACCATCTCCATCACCGCACAAATAACGCGCAACACCCACAAGGGAGCCGTGATGCGAATCCACCAAGGATTTCCCAACTCCTTGCGCAACAAATCGCTGAAAGTCTTACTATTGTAAACCGCTCCATCACTCAAGAAATACCCCCTGTGAAGCGTACCCCGGGTGAGAGCCGCAAAGGCTGCCTGCACGAAATCCTTCACATAAATAAAGGTAATCTCCTGCGGCCTATATCCCACCGCAAAATCGGAATGCTGCTGTATACTCTTGGCCATGAGAAAGTAATCACGTTCACGCGGACCATACACACCGGTAGGACGTAGTATGATGTAAGGAAAATCCGCGAGCGTTGCCAAATACTGCTCTGCCTCCAACTTACTCTTACCGTATGCCGTATTGGGGCAAGGCGTATCGGTATCGAGGATTGGAAGATAGTGCCAAGGAGCTGTTGCCTTGGGAGAAACCTCCTCACGTATAGCTCCATACACACTCAGGGAACTCACGAACACAAAGCGTTGCGGAACCATATCCAACTTACGAAGCGTCTCCACAAACAAGCGCGTTCCGGCATAGTTCACTCCCGAAAAATCTTCGCGATGCAAACATTTCGTGACACCAGCCGCATGAATGATGTAATCCCATCCCCCAAACTCCCGTTTGGCAGCCTGCAACTGCTCCTCCATCTTCTCGGCATGAGCAAAATCCAACTCAAAAAAACGAATACGTTCATCGACCAGAAAGGTACGTTTACTACTCTTACGCACCCCCGCCCACGTATCCAATCCGCGAGCCAACGCCTCCTCCACCAGATGACTCCCGATGAAGCCCGCCGACCCGGTTATCAATATCTTCATATATACTGTATGTTTCCTTATTATACTGTTTAGAGCCACAAAGATACACTATTTTTGCGGTATACGCCCCCTTTTTGTAGGTTTATTCTCAAAATCTTTTCCCGATTCGGAAGATTTGTGTACATTTGTGGCAATGATGAACAGAAGGATATACAAGGTGATTGACCTCTTGCGCCGCAGCATTTGGAACCATTTGGGCAAAGGAGTACGCACACGCTGCCGAGAATTTTGGCAAACGTGTCAACGCTTTTTTGCCTACAACGGCATGTTTGACAATGAAGTTCCCATGCTTACGTTCAGCACCTTAACCGCTATTGTCCCCTTCTTGGCACTACTCCTGGGCGTGGCACGCACCCTCGGATTCGACAGTCTGGTAGAGAAATGGCTGCGCGAAGCCCTTGAAGCCCAACCCACAGTAGCCGATACACTCGTAACCTTCACCAACAACTATTTAGCAAACACCCGCAACAGCTACATCATCGGCGCCGGAATCGTCATGATGCTCTTCACCGTCTTCTCGCTCGTCAAGAAGATAGAACGCTGCTTCAACGTCATCTGGAACGTAAAAGGACGCAACTGGTGGAGAATGCTGCGCGACTACAGTTGTTTCATCATCCTCTTCCTACTCATGGCCCTCCTCTCCTACCTACTCAGCGTACTATCCGTGATGTTGGCTCACAGTGTAGACGATATCAGTTGGTTGAGTGAAGGATTGGAACGCACGGTACTCATCACCCCGCTCCTTCTATTGACGCTCTTCTTCATCATCATCTATCGATTTATCCCCAACACCCGCGTCACGTGGCGCTGTGTGCTCTTTCCCGGCTGCTTGGCCGGTGTCACCATGTCTCTTATGCAATACCTATACATACGCGCACAAGTGTGGCTCACCGGCTACAACATGATTTACGGTTCGTTTGCCGCCATCCCCCTCTTCTTCTTGTGGGTGGAATACTCCTGGAGCATCTGCATCTTCTGCGCTCAACTCTGTTATACACGCAAAAAGCGTACGATACGCACGGATTAAGACTGTGAATTCACAAAAAACCGCCCTTTTTAAGCCGAAAGGAAGATTTTAGGAATGAATAGAGCCTACCTTAACACAAATTTATCCAACTTCTCGTTGCAAATCGGAAATATTTGCTTACTTTTGCCGATAGAACTTAAAAAAGTAAGCTATGGGAAAAGCCACTAAAAAAGACCGTTCCTACATGAACAAGGCACAACTGACCGAAAAGCTTGTCACCTTGTTCCAAATGCACCCGACGGATGCATACGGTATCAAAAAAATATTTCAAGAACTAAAGCTGACCAACCATCCGCTCAAGCAGTTGGCGATGGATATATTGGAAGACTTGGCTGCCGATGATTTCATCAAGGAGACGCAGCCTTACACATACATTCTTTGCAAAGACGGACACATCCAGCAGGGTATCTTCCGCCGCAAGAGCAACGGAAAGAATACCGTGGAGCCTATCGAAGGGGGTGACCCTATCTTGGTGGCGGAACGCAATTCCATGCACGCCATGGATGGCGACTTGGTGGAGATTAGTATGATGGCACGCCGTCGCAACCATGTACGCGAGGCGGAAGTGACCAAGATTATCGAAGCTGCCAACCGCGATTTTGTGGGAACCCTACAAGTGAGCCGTGATTTTGCCTTCTTGACGACAGAGAACCGCACACTTGCCAACGACATCTTCATACCGAAGAGTGGACTGAAGGGGGGCAAGACCGGTGATAAGGCCATCGTTAAGATTGTGGAATGGCCGGAGCACTCCAAGAATCCGATTGGAAAGGTTACCAAGATATTGGGTGTAGCAGGAGATAACAACACGGAGATGCATGCCATATTGGCAGAGTTCGGTCTTCCGTTGGAATATCCAAAAAATGTGGAGGATGCTGCCAATCGCATACCGGAAGAGATTCCACAAGAAGAGATTGACCGCCGCGAAGATTTCCGTGGCGTGACAACGGTTACCATCGACCCACGTGATGCTAAGGACTTTGACGATGCTTTGTCCATGCGTAAGTTGAAACCGGGTTTGTGGGAGGTTGGTGTTCACATCGCGGATGTGAGTCACTATGTAACGGAGAATTCGGTGATTGATAAGGAGGCGGTTAAGCGTGCCACAAGTGTGTATTTGGTAGACCGCACCATCCCGATGTTGCCGGAGCGTCTCTGCAACAAAATTTGCTCCCTGCGTCCGGATGAGGATAAGTTGACATACAGCGTAATTTTCAAAATTACGGAAAAGGGTGAGGTGAAGGATTGGCATCTGGCACACACGGTGATTCGCAGCGACCGTCGCTTCACATACGAAGAGGTGCAGAAGTTGTTTGAGGATCGTGGTGAGGCTTCGCCGGAGGATTACAAACAGCCCGGTGACAAGATGGCTACGCTGGGCGACCCCAACCACCCCACGACCAAGACGGCAGAGGATTTCGCCGAGGAGTTGCTCATGTTGAACAAGATTGCGAAACAACTACGTGCCAAACGTTTTGAGAATGGTTCCATCAACTTTGACCGCTGCGAGGTGCGCTTCGACATCGATGAGAAGGGCAAACCGGTGGATGTCTTCTTTAAAGTCTCCAAGGATGCCAACAAGTTGGTAGAGGAGTATATGCTACTCGCCAACCGTACGGTAGCCGAGAGCATAGGCAAGGTGGCAAAGAACAAAAAGCCCAAGGTGTTGCCGTATCGTATCCACGATGTACCGGATCCGACCAAGTTGGAGAACATGGCTGCGTTTATCACCAAGTTTGGATACAAACTGCGTCCTACGGGTACCAAAGCAGAGGTAAGCAAGAACCTGAACAAACTGTTGGGGGAGATTAAGGGCAAGAAGGAGCAAAACCTCATCGAGACCATCTCACTCAAGTGTATGATGAAGGCGAAATACAGTTGCCATAACATCGGTCACTACGGTTTGGGATTTGATTATTATACCCATTTCACCTCCCCCATCCGCCGTTATCCGGACCTCATGGTACATCGCCTACTCACGCGTTATGCTGCCGGCGGTAGAACGGCAAGTTTGGAGAAATACGAAGGATTGTGCGAGCAGAGCAGTGTCATGGAGCAATTGGCTGCCAGTGCGGAGCGTGCGAGCATCAAATACAAGCAGGTGGAATTCATGAGTGACAAGAAAGACCGTGTCTTTGCGGGCACCATCAGCGGTGTCACGGAGTTCGGTTTCTATGTGGAGGTGAACGAGAACAAATGCGAGGGTATGGTTCCGCTGAGAGACCTAGACGATGACTACTACGTATTCGACGAAAAAGACTACTGCTTACGCGGCAGACAGCGCAAACACGTGTACCGTTTGGGCGATGCCGTCTTCATCAAGGTGGCACGCGCCAATTTGGAGCGCAAGACACTCGACTTCATGCTTGTAGACGAGGAGGGCAAGCCCATTGTCTCTCAACCGAAGGATACCCATCCGGCTCCATCCATCTCCTACGGACGCAAGGGTAAGAAGAAGAGTCCGAAGAAGGAGAAGAAAGGAAAAACGGAAGGCGGAAAGAAAAAGCGCAAAAAATAATCGCTTATATTAATAAGGAGTAATGACAATTTGACAAGTTACAGCTTGTCAAATTGTCAAACTCTTTCAATTTAAGATGCTAATTTTCAGAATAAAGTACCAATAACCTTGCTCGTATCAACAGAAAGCCGTATCTTTGCAAAAGGGAAACGAATGAGTCCGAGAGTAAA
>CAYSOK010000033.1:0-12889 GCA_964432645.1 uncultured Bacteroidaceae bacterium
GATGAAGATAGTAATTATAGATAACTACGACTCGTTTACATACAACCTGTCGCACTTGGTGAAGGAGCTGGGTGCGGAGGTGACGGTGTACCGCAACGATAAGTTCGAGATGGAGGCGCTGCAGCCGTTTGACAAGATTATACTGAGTCCGGGACCGGGTATCCCGTCGGAGGCGGGTAAGCTGTTGGCGGTGATCGATGCGTACAAGGGGGTGAAACCTATCTTGGGGGTGTGTCTGGGCGAACAAGCCATCGGAGAGTTTTTCGGAGGTAAGTTGACGAATCTGAGCGATGTATATCACGGAGTGCAGACCAACACTCGTTTGCTGCAAAACGACTATCTCTTTGAGGGATTACCCGAGAACATTCAGGTGGGCAGATACCACTCCTGGATTGTGGATAGCGAGGGACTGCCGGAGTGCCTGGAGGTGACGGCGGTGAGCGACGAGGGATATATCATGGCGCTGAAACACCGGGAGTTCGACATACACGGCATACAGTTCCACCCGGAATCCGTGCTCACCCCGGAGGGACACATCATATTAAAGAACTGGTTGAACGGAAGTCAGCCAAAACAATAACATCCAATAAATTAACCAATAAAACATATACGAATCATGGAAATGAAAAAGATACTGTCCAAGATGACGAATCACGAGGATTTGACGCGTGAGGAGACCAAGGAGATAATGATTAACATCACCCGACAGGAGTATAGCAACGAACAGATTGCGGCGCTGCTCATGGCCATCCAGATGCGTGGCATCAAGGTGGACGAACTGTTGGGCTTCCGCGATGGACTGATGGAGACCGGCAAGAAGGTGGACTTCGGCGGCGAGAAGGTAATCGATATAGTGGGTACCGGAGGCGACGGCAAGAACTCTTTCAACATCTCCACGACCTCCTGCTTCGTGGTGGCGGGTGCAGGCTACAAGGTGGCTAAGCACGGCAACTATGCGGCTACTTCCGTGAGCGGTGCCGGCAATGTGCTGGAGGAGTTGGGCGCTAAGTTTAGCGGCGAGTCCGAGCAATTGAAGGCGACCCTGGATACGTGTGGTTTTGTGTACATGCACGCGCCGCTGTTTGCTTACGGCATGAAGTTCGTGGGCCCCATCCGCAAGGCGTTGCAGATACCTACTTGCTTCAACTTGTTGGGCCCGTTAGTGAACCCGTGTTGTCCGCAGGCTCAGTTGTTGGGTGTGGCCAATCTGAACCAGATGCGCCTCTATGGACAGGTGTACGAGAAGATGGGTATCGACTACGGAATCGTAAACAGTATAGACGGTTACGATGAGATTTCACTGACTTCCGACTTTAAGGTGAAGACCAAGGAGATGGAGCGTGTGTTCTCTCCGGCAGAGCTGGGTTTCAACCGTCTGTTTGCACAGGAGGAGCTCTTCGGCGGTAAGACCAAGGAGGAGGCAAAACAGATTCTCATCCGTGTGCTCAAGAACGAGGCTACGGAAGCACAGAAGGGCGTCGTACTGGCCAATTCCGCCTTTGCCATCCACATCCTGGAGCCGAAGAAGGAGATAGCCGAGTGCCTGGAGACGGCACGCGAGTCTCTGGAGAGCGGTAGCGCACTGAAGGTGATGCAGAACTATATAGAATTTACTCAAAAACAATAATAAATAAGGTATGGCAGATATCTTAGAGGAGATTGTGGCACATAAGCGCATAGAGGTGGCAGCGCAAAAGGAGCAGCTGTCGCCGCGTGCGCTCTACGCTACGGTGGAGAAAATCATGGAACACGCACCGGAGGTGCGCAGCATGCGCGGTTCACTGGCGGCTTCGACGAGCGGTATCATTGCGGAGTTTAAGCGCAAATCACCGTCGAAGGGATGGATCAAGGAGTGCGGTCGTCCGGAGGTGATTCCCCCAAGCTACGCACAGAACGGAGCAGCAGCTCTGTCCATTCTCACCGATGAGAAATACTTTGGCGGCGTGAGCGACTATGTGCGCACCGCCCGTCCGTTGGTGGGCTCCACTCCTATCCTACGCAAGGACTTCATGGTGGATGAATATCAACTGTTCCAGGCCAAGGAGATGGGTGCGGATGCCGTACTGCTCATAGCGGCTTGTCTCACGAAGGAGGAGTGCAGGAGTCTGGCACACACGGCACACGACTTGCAGTTGGAGACTCTGCTGGAGGTGCATGCGGAACGAGAATTGGAGTATGTGGGCGAGTGCATCGATATGGTGGGGGTGAACAACCGCAACCTGGGAACCTTCCACACCGATGTGCAGACCTCCTTCCGTTTGGCGGCTCTTCTGCCTCAAGATATGTTGCGTGTATCGGAGAGCGGCATCAGCAGTCCGCAAATGGTTCGCACACTGCGCGAGGCGGGATTCCGAGGTTTCTTGATCGGCGAAAACTTCATGAAGACGGAGAATCCGGGAGCTGCACTCAAGGCTTTTATTGACGAGGTAACGGCATAAGAAAAGGATGAAACGAATAAAGGTATGCGGCATGCGCGAGGCGGAGAACATCGCCGAGGTGGAGGCTCTGGGCATCGACCTGATGGGCTTCATCTGCTGGAGCAAGTCTCCCCGTGCACTGACGGAGGTGCCGGGGTATCTGCCTGCGGCGTGCCTACGTGTGGGGGTGTTTGTCAATGCTACGGCCGAGGAGATTGTGGAACGGGTGAAGACACTGAGCCTCAACGCCATACAGTTGCACGGAAACGAGACACCGGAGTTCTGCGGGGCGTTGCGAACGCTGCCCGCACTGCAAGGAGTGGAACTGTACAAGGCATTCCAAATAGCCGAAGAAAAGGATTTGGAGAAGTGTGAGGCATACGCAGAGAGTTGCAGTCTCTTCATCTTCGATGCCAAATGTGCCTGCTACGGAGGCAGCGGAAAGCAGTTTGACTGGAGTGTGCTGGAGCAGTACCGGGGGGGCGTCCCCTTCCTGTTGAGCGGCGGCATCGGACCGGAGAGCATAGAGGCACTGGCGGCATTTCATCATCCACAGTGGCTGGGAGTGGACCTCAACTCCCGCTTTGAGACCGCCCCCGGGCACAAAGATGCGGAAGCACTGCGAACGTTTATCACCCGTTTTCGTCTACTAGAATAAAATAAGACTATTAAAAGAAGAAAGAAATATGAACAAGATTAATGCACTGTTCCAAGAGAGCAAAGAAAAGATATTATCCATCTACTTCTGCGCCGGCGCTCCCACGCTGAACGGCACGGGCGATGTGATACTGGCACTGCAACGTAAAGGCATCCAAATGATTGAGATAGGTATCCCCTTCTCCGACCCTATGGCCGACGGTCCGGTGATACAGGCTGCGGCAACCAAGGCACTGAAGAACGGCATGACGCTGCGTCTGCTCTTCAGTCAACTCCGGGAGATTAAGGAAGAAGTCAACATCCCGCTGATTATGATGGGCTACCTGAACCCCATCATGCAATACGGTTTCGAAGCCTTCTGTCAGAGCTGTGTGGAGTGCGGAGTGAGCGGAGTCATCATCCCCGACCTGCCCTTCAAGGACTACATGGAGGAGTACAAACCGATTGCCGACAAGTACGACATCCGCATCATCATGCTGATTACTCCGGAGACGGAAGAGGCCCGCATCCACTTCATCGACGAGAATACGGACGGTTTCATATATATGGTATCCTCCGCTTCCACGACCGGAGCTCAGAAGGAGTTCGACGAGAAGAAGCAGAAATATTTCAACTACGTGAACGGTCTGAACCTGCGCAATCCCCGCATGATAGGATTCGGCATCAGCAACAAGCAGACACTGGAGTCGGCACAGAACAATGCGGCAGGTGCTATCATCGGTAGTAAGTTCGTAACCTTACTCGATGAAGCCAAAAATCCCGACGAGGCAGTGGATAGATTGCTCGAAGCGTTGAAAAAATAGCGTAAAAGGGCGCTTATAAGATTTTTTTCCGTAACTTTGCACTCGGAAAGTGCCGGACAGGAGGTTCGGACGATTAAAACAAACGTAAAGAAACAATATGATGGAAGTAGAAAACACAGAGAATCCGGTGAAGGAGAAAGGTCTGAATTTCATTGAAGAAATCGTGGAACAGGACTTGAGAGACGGTAAGAACGACGGACGTATTCAAACACGTTTTCCGCCGGAACCGAACGGCTACCTGCACATAGGACACGCCAAAGCTATCTGCATGGATTTCGGCATCGCCAAGAAATATGGCGGTGTATGTAACTTGCGTTTCGACGATACCAACCCCGTAAAGGAGGATATGGAGTACGTGGATGCCATCAAGGAGGATATCAAATGGCTGGGCTTCGAGTGGGGTAACGAGTATTATGCGTCGGACTACTTCCAGCAATTGTGGGACTTTGCGGTGCGTCTCATCAAGGAGGGTAAGGCGTACATAGACGAGCAGACGGCGGAACAGATTGCCGAGCAGAAGGGTACCCCCACCAAGCCGGGTACGGACAGCCCCTATCGCAACCGTCCGGTGGAGGAGAGTTTGGCTCTCTTCGAGAAGATGAATAGTGGCGAGGCGGAGGAGGGCAGCATGGTGCTGCGTGCCAAGATAGATATGGCCAACCCCAACATGCACTTCCGCGACCCCATCATATACCGTATTATAAATAAGGAGCACCACCGCACGGGCAGCAAGTGGAAGGCTTATCCGATGTACGACTTCGCACACGGCGAGAGCGACTACTTCGAGGGCGTCACCCACTCCCTGTGTACACTGGAGTTTGTGGTTCACCGTCCGCTGTACAATCTGTTCGTGGACTGGCTGAAGGAGGGTAAGGACCTGGAAGACCATCGTCCCAAACAGCGTGAGTTCAACAAGCTGAACCTCAACTACACCCTTATGAGCAAACGTAACCTGCTGATATTGGTAAAAGAAGGATTGGTAAACGGATGGGACGACCCCCGCATGCCGACACTGTGCGGATTCCGTCGTCGCGGATATTCACCGGAGTCCATCCGTAAGTTTGTGGACAAGATAGGTTACACCACCTACGATGCACTCAACGACTTCGCCCTCCTGGAGAGCGCCGTTCGCGAGGACTTGAACGACCGTGCCACCCGTATATCTGCCGTCATCCATCCGGTGAAGCTCATCATCACCAACTATCCGGAGGGACAGGTGGAGGAGATGGAGGCCATCAACAATCCCGAACATCCGGAGGAGGGCACACACACCATAGAGTTCAGCCGCGAACTGTGGATAGAGCGCGAGGACTTCATGGAGGATGCCCCCAAGAAATTCTTCCGCATGACCCCGGGCAAGGAGGTGCGACTCAAGAATGCATATATAGTGATGTGTACCGGCTGCAAGAAGAACGAAGCCGGCGAGGTGGAGGAAATCTACTGCGAGTACGACCCCGAAAGCAAGAGCGGTATGCCGGGTTCCGACCGCAAGGTGAAGGGCACGCTGCACTGGCTGAGTGTGAACCACTGTCTGCCTGCCGAAGTGCGCATGTACGACCGTCTGTGGAATGTGGAGAACCCACGCGATGTGATGGCAGAGATTCGCGAAGCACAACAGTGCGACGCCCTCACCGCCATGAAGCAGATGATCAATCCCGACTCTCTGCAGGTGTACAAGAACTGCTATGTGGAGAAGATGGCGGCCGATTTGAAGCCTCTGGATTATCTGCAGTTCCAGCGTACGGGCTACTTCACGCTCGACTACGACACCACACCGGAGCATCTCGTGTTTAACAAGACCGTGGGACTGAAAGACACTTGGAAGAAGGTGAATAAGTAAGTAAACGGAGGTTTTTTACATAAAAAAGCAGGTTCCCGGTAAAAAAAAGTACGGATTTATTGTCTGTATGGAGATTTTTACTTACATTTGCAGAAAATTAAAGATAAATAGATATGAAATCATTGCTGAACGCATATTATTACTTCTTTTTTTACTTTTACTTTGGCAACGGAGTGAAGCGGGAAGTTGTGTGTGTAAGCACTGAGATGTAAAGAAAGCAAATACAAGGTCCCGCTTCGAAAGAGGCGGGACTTTTTTTGTACAAACAGAAGAAAGAAATGACAAGAGTAGCAATACAAGGCATCGAGGGCTGTTTCCACGACATGGCAGCACACCACTACTTCAAGGGTGAAGACATAGAGTTGATCTGCTGCAACACCTTCGAGGAGGTCTTCGAGAATATAAAGAACGACAGCACCGTGATAGGACTGGTGGCGATAGAGAACACCATAGCGGGTAGCTTGCTACACAATTATGAGTTGCTGCGCGAAAGCGGTCTCACCATAGTGGGGGAACACAAGTTGCGCATCTCTCACAGCATCATGTGTCTTCCGGAGGATGACTGGAAGGACATCACCGAGGTCAACTCCCATCCGGTGGCTCTGATGCAGTGTCGCGACTTCCTGAGCCATCATCCGGAGATGAAGGTGGTGGAGGCGGAAGATACTGCCGGTAGTGCGGAGATTATCCGTCGCAAACAACTGCACGGACACGCGGCCATCTGCTCCAAATTTGCTGCTCCACTGTACAATATGAAGGTGCTGCAGGAGGGCATCGAGACCAATAAGCACAACTTCACCCGTTTCCTGGTGGTGGCAGACCCCTCACGCGCCAACCTGCTGCGCAAGTTGAGCAACGCCAACAAGGCGAGCATCGTCTTCACCTTGTCGCACGAGGAGGGCAGCCTGGCGGCAGTACTCTCCATCATCTCCTTCTATAAAATCAATCTAACCAAGATACAATCGCTCCCCATCATAGGCAAAGAGTGGCAATATACCTTCTACGTGGACCTCACCTTCGAGGACTACACTCGCTACGCTCAATGTATGGATGCAATCAAACCTTTAGTCAACGAACTTAAAATATTAGGTGAATACGAAAATGGACAACAAACTGTATGATAACGCTATAATGCCCGCCGACCGATTGGCGGACGTGAAGGAATACTACTTCTCCCGCAAACTGAAGGAGGTGGCACAACTGAATGCCGAGGGACGGGACATCATCTCTCTCGCCATCGGTAGTCCGGACATGCCCCCCTCTCCGCAAACCATCGAGACGCTGTGTACGGAGGCGCGCAAGGCGGATGTACACGGGTATCAACCCACGATGGGTATCCCGGAGTTGCGTAAGGCTATGGCGGACTTCTATAAGAGATGGTTCCGGGTGGACCTGGATCCGGCTACGGAGATACAACCGCTGATTGGTAGCAAGGAGGGTATCCTGCACGTGACTCTGGCGTTTGTAAACCCCGGGGATAAGGTGCTGGTGCCCAACCCCGGGTACCCCACTTATACATCGCTCAACAAACTGCTGGGCAGCGAAATAGTAAACTATGACTTGACTCCGGAGAACGATTGGCAGCCCAACTTCGAACAGTTGGAGGCGATGGATCTGACGGGAGTTAAGATTATGTGGACCAACTATCCCAACATGCCTACGGGTGCCAAGGCACAGCGCGAGACCTACGAGAAGTTGGTGGACTTCGCTCTGCGTCACCACATCATCGTGGTGAACGACAATCCATACAGTTTCATCCTGGGCAAAGAGTATCTGAGCATCTTGCAGATACCACGCGCCAAGGAGTGTTGTATAGAGTTTAACTCCATGAGTAAGAGCCACAACATGCCGGGATGGCGTGTGGGCATGCTGGCCTCCAACGCACAGTTCGTGCAGTGGGTACTGAAGGTGAAGAGCAACATAGACTCCGGCACCTTCCGCCCCTTGCAGCTGGCAGCAGCCACTGCCTATGCCAACGACGATGCTTGGCACGAGCAGGCCAATGTGGAGACCTACAGCAAACGACGTGCGCTCGCCGAGGAGATTATGACGACGCTGGGATGTCGCTTCGATAAGAACCAGGTGGGTATGTTCCTCTGGGGCAGAATCCCCGAAGAGTGGAACGATGTGGAGGAGCTCACCGAAAAGGTGCTGCACGAGGCACGTGTGTTCATCACCCCGGGCTTCATCTTCGGTAGCAACGGCAAGCGCTACATCCGCATCTCCCTCTGTGCCAAGGAGGAGAAGCTGAAGGAGGCACTCGAAAGAATCAAGGAAGTATTTAATAAATAAGGATAAACAATAAAAAAAGACGAAATATGGAATTAGAATTGCAACCGCTCAATTTGCCCGGTGTAGAGGCAAAGCGACCGCTTATCATAGCAGGTCCCTGCTCCGCAGAGTCGGAGGAACAGGTAATGGATACCGCCACTCAGTTGGCAAAGACAGGTATTAAGATTTTCCGTGCAGGTATCTGGAAACCACGTACCAAACCGGGAGGTTTCGAGGGTAAAGGCGAAGAGGGTCTGCCCTGGATGACCCGCGTAAAGCAGGAGACCGGCATGCTCATCACTACCGAGGTGGCTACCCCGAAACACGTGGAGGCTGCCCTGAAGGCCGGTATGGATATCCTCTGGATTGGTGCCCGTACCACGGCGAATCCGTTTGCCATGCAGGAGATTGCCGATTCCCTCAAGGGAGTGGACGTACCGGTGTTGGTGAAGAACCCGGTAAACCCCGATTTGGAGTTGTGGATCGGTGCTCTGGAGCGCATCAACGGCGCAGGTATCAAGCGCTTGGGTGCCATCCATCGCGGTTTCTCCAGCTACGACAAGAAGATTTATCGTAACCTGCCTATGTGGCAGATTGCCATTGAGTTGCATCGTCGTATACCCCAGTTGCCCATCATCTGTGACCCCTCTCACATAGGTGGACGCAGAGAGTTGATTGCTCCGCTGTGTCAGCAGGCTATGGACTTGGGACTGGACGGTTTGATTATCGAGAGCCACTGCAATCCGGACTGCGCATGGAGCGATGCCAAACAGCAGGTGACGCCGGATGTTCTGAACTTCATCCTCGACAAACTGGTGATTCGCGACACCACACAGACTACGGAGTCTCTGAATGCCCTCCGTGCTCAGATTGATGAGATAGACAACGACCTCATAGAGTTGCTGAGCAAGCGTATGCGTATCTGCCGCGAGATAGGTCAGTACAAGAAGGAGCACAACATGACCGTCGTACAGACCGGACGCTACAACGAGATTCTGGACAAGCGCGGTGCACAGGGCGTACTCTGCGGTATGGATGCCGACTTCATGAAGGATATCTTCCAGGCTATCCACGAGGAGAGCGTGCGTCAGCAAATCGAAATCATCAACCGATAAGCAGGAAACAGCGCAATGAGAATATTGATATTAGGTGCCGGCAAGATGGGTAGCTTCTTCGTAGACCTACTCAGCTTTGACCACGAAACCGCTGTGTACGAGATAGATGCCAAGCGCATGCGATTCATGTACAACACGCAGCGTTTCACCACCATGGAGGAGATAGAGGCGTTTAATCCGGAGTTGGTGATCAATGCGGTGACCCTCAAATATACCCTCCCCGTATTCGACCAGGTGATTCCTCACTTGAGCAAGGATTGTATCATCAGCGACATCTCCTCCGTGAAGACGGGTTTCAAGGAGTACTACGAGAAGACGGGCATGCGATACGTGTCTACACACCCCATGTTCGGTCCTACGTTTGCCAACCTGGGACAGCTGAGCAACGAGAACGCCATCGTCATAACGGATGGTGACTACATGGGTCGCATCTTCTTCCGCGACCTGTATCTGCGACTCGGTCTCAACGTCTGTGAATACTCCTTCAAGGAGCACGATGAAACGATGGCCTACTCCCTCTCCATCCCCTTTGTGAGCACCTTCGTGTTTGCTGCGGTGATGAAGCATCTCGATGCACCGGGTACCACCTTTAAGCGTCATCTCAAGATAGCCAAGGGGGTGCTGAGCGAGGACGATTGTCTGCTGCGCGAAATCCTCTTCAACCCCGAAACAAAGGGGCAGGTGGAGCATATCTGCCGAGAGATGAAGGAGTTGGTGTCTATCATCGATGCACACGATGAGGAGGCGCTCAACGCATATCTCACCAAGATACGTAACAACATTAAGTAAAAAACAGAAGGTTTCCTCTCGCCCACTCCCTCTACGCAGGGGGGCGAGGGGAAACATTTTTCTAGATAAAGAAAGAGATGAATAATACAAACAGTACGTATGCCGCTCTGTTCGACCTGGACGGTGTGGTATTCGACACAGAGGGGCAATACAGCATCTTCTGGGGGATGATTGGTAAGGAATATCATCCCGAAATAGAGAATTTCGAGAAGATTATTAAGGGACAAACCTTGGTACAAATTTACGACAAACACTTCGCTCACGTGGTGGAAGAGCAACCCAAAATCACCGCTCGCCTGGATGAATACGAGAAGTCCATGGCATACAACTACATAGCCGGAGTGGAAGAGTTCATCCACGAACTGAAACGCAACGGCGTGAAGACGGCCGTCGTGACCAGTTCCAACCAAGCCAAGATGCAACAAGTGTATGCGCAACATCCCGAATTCAAGGAATACTTCGACGAGATACTCACCGCCGAACACTTTGAACGTTCCAAACCCGACCCCGATTGCTATCTAAAAGGAGCACAGGTATTTACACTGCCCATTGAGAACTGTGTGGTCTTCGAAGACAGCTTCAACGGCCTCCGTTCCGGACGCGCAGCCAAGATGAAAGTGGTGGGTCTGGCCACCACCAACACCCCCGAGAGCATACAAGAATACTCCGACAAAGTGATCAACGACTTCACCGATTTCCACTACGAAGATTTCCGACAATTGCTCTCGTAAACCCTACCTATATAAAAATGAATCAAATAGCGAAATAAAAAGCATAAAAAAGCACTTTATTCACAGAAAAGGGCATCTTTTATTTATAAAAGGTGCCTTTTCTCGGAAAAATGAAGTAAGTTTGCAGTCGATTTTTAAACAAAAGTAGAAGAAAATGGCTGGATATTTAGTAGAAGACAACCGTAAGGTGACCACCCATCGCCTTATAGAAATGAAGCAACAAGGCAAGAAAATCGCCATGCTCACCGCCTACGACTACACCATGGGAAAGATAGTAGACGGAGCAGGTATGGATGTCATTCTAATTGGAGATTCTGCAAGCAACGTGATGGCAGGCAACGTAACCACCCTCCCCATCACGCTCGATCAAATGATTTATCACGCCACCAGCGTGGTGAGAGGTGTAAAACGTGCACTCGTGGTCTGCGATATGCCCTTCGGTACGTATCAGATTTCACCGGAAGAGAGCGTCAAGAACGCCATCCGCATCATGAAAGAGAGCGGCTGTGACGCCCTCAAACTGGAAGGCGGCGTGGAGATTCTGGACACCGTAAAGAGGATTCTCGATGCCGGTATCCCCGTGATGGGACACCTGGGACTCACGCCACAGAGTATCAATAAGTTTGGCACTTATGCTGTGCGTGCCAAGGAGGAAGCGGAGGCCGAGAAGCTGAAGAGCGATGCGAAAGCACTCGAAGAGGTAGGATGCTTCGGTATCGTACTGGAGAAGATACCTGCCACTCTGGCAAAAGAGGTGGCCGATAGCACCAAGATACCTATCATAGGAATCGGTGCCGGTGGCGGCGTAGACGGACAAGTGTTGGTGTGCGACGACATGTTGGGCATGAACAAGGGATTCACCCCCAAGTTTCTGCGCAGATATGCCGATTTGGACGAGGTAATCAGCAGTGCAATAGGCAATTACATAACCGATGTAAAAAGCTCCGACTTCCCCAACGAACAGGAACAATATTAAAATTTTGAATGAATACACTCGACTCCAAACTCAGTCTGGATAGATGGACCGGTGTACAATGGTCGCTGGTTACCGCCAACCTATTGGTCACGGCATCCTGTTTTCTGTGTTACCAAATAAAACCGGTAAGCAGTGCGATGGCGGCCTTTGGCATCGGACTCTTCGTGTTTGGTCCCGTCTGCGGTTTTCTGCTCGACAAATACCGTCGTAAAGCCGTAGCCGAAAGAAGTTTACAGATGCTTCTGGTGGCACAATTGGTCTACTCGGACACATTTGTCTTTGGCGACACACAGATGTTCCTACTGCGCATCTTCCAGGGAGCCTTCTTCGGACTGGCACAGTATGCACTGAGCACCCTGGTGCTGGACCTCACCCCCTCGGAACAACGAAGCGAAGTGCAGTACGGTTTCTGCTGGGCAGAACGATTGGGACTGCCCATAGGTCTGCTGTTGGCATTTGTCGTGGGACTACTGCCACAAGCACTCCCCTTCCCCGACCGGGTAACCATCGGTGCGAATCAGTTTGAGCCGGTACGCGGCATACGCATACTCATCTCCATAGCGATGATTCTTGCGGCCTACTTCATCGTACACCGCACCCACGTACCCTTCCGTGCCCCCCTGACCCCTCGCATGTTCTCACTCGACAGATTTCTGCATATTCCCTCTCTGCCGGTGTTTGTCAACATGCTCTCCGCCTCCCTCATCACCGGCATGACCATAGCATTCTACCTCATGCGATACGGAGCGGAAGACAAGATTTGGACAGGCATGAGCGTAACCGCAGCACTGTTGGCAGGTTTTCTGGTAGCCCTGGTGGCACGTAAGAAGATGTTTGAGAATGCCGATGTACGCAGCGAAATCGTCACCGGATATATATTAATAGGTGCGGGATTGTGCATCTCTCTGGTCGGTTCAGGCAGTGTGCGCACGGCCTCCGCCTTTCTATCCAGTCTGGGAGCAGGTCTTGTCAGTTGCAAGATGTTGGCATACTTTGTGAAGATGTGTGGACACTGTCAGCGCGGTTCCGCTCACAGTTCCTACATGCTCTGTTGGGAAGGTGGCATCTGTCTAGGCTACCTCCTGGTGACCCTGATGTCCGACAACGATGTAGAACTCAAGATAGGTGGATTGCTGTTATGCATCTGTTCCATCCTCTTTTACATCTTCTACATGCACCCTTGGTTCATGCGTCACAGGAACAGATAATCGAACAGTTGAAAAATACGAAAAAGTACCATCCACAGTGTAGGGACGTTTCGTGGAACGTCCTCAAAAAAGCCGGTTCGTG
>CAYSOK010000034.1:0-12844 GCA_964432645.1 uncultured Bacteroidaceae bacterium
TGCGAATCCGTCCCAAGTATCACTACTTAGGACGGACTCTTTTCTGTATTTGTCGAAATAATTTGGACGAATTTATTAGCGAGTCTTACGTGTGATGGTTTGCGCACGATCCGGACCCACAGAAAGAATCGTGATAGGCGTATTCAACTCCTTCTCCAAGAAATTGACATAAGCCTTGAACTGCTCAGGGAATTCATCCTCCGAAGTAATCTTCGTAAGATCCGTCTTCCATCCCGGAACAGACTGATAAACAGCCTCACAACCCTCCGTATCAAACGGCATATCAGAGAATATCTTGCCGTCCTTCTTATATGCCACACACACCTTGATGGAATCAAAAGTGTCAAGCACATCACTCTTCATCATAATCAATTGAGTAACACCGTTCACGTTGATAGCATAACGCAAAGCTACCAAGTCTACCCAACCGCAACGACGGTTACGACCCGTAACAGCACCATACTCGTGACCAATCTCACGCAACTTATCTCCCGTCTCATCAAACAACTCCACCGGGAACGGACCGGAACCCACACGAGTGCTGTATGCCTTAAAGATACCAAACACCTCGTCTATCTTGTTGGGACCCACACCCAAACCCGTACATACACCACCACAAACAGTGCTGCTGGAAGAAACAAACGGATACGTACCATGATCTATATCCAACATGGTACCCTGTGCACCCTCAGCCAATACGGAGCGACCCTCCTTCAAGAACTGATTAATCTCCACCTCCGTATCCGTCAACGGGAACTCACGCAGATACTCAACACCCTGCATCCAGAGCTTCTCCTCCTCGGTAATATCGTAATCGGTATAGTGCAAATCACGCAGAATCTGCTCGTGACGCTCCTTGAGACGCGCATATTTCTCCTCGAAATTGTCCAGAATATCACCTATACGCAAACCGATACGTGAAGCCTTATCGCTGTACGTAGGGCCGATACCCTTACCCGTGGTACCCACCTTGGACTTACCCTTGGCAGCCTCGTAGGCACGGTCGAGTACACGGTGAGTAGGCAAAATCAAATGCGCACGCTTGCTGATGTGCAAACGAGACTTCAACTCATATCCCGCATCTTCCAATTCCTTCGCCTCGGCCATGAACAAATCGGGAGCTATCACACAACCGTTACCGATTATGTTGAGCTTACCCTCGTCAAAGATACCGGAAGGGATGGAACGCAAAACAAACTTCTTCCCTTCGAAGATAATGGTGTGTCCCGCATTCGGACCACCGGCAAAACGTGCTACTACGTCGTATTTCGGTGTGAATACATCCACTACTTTTCCCTTGCCTTCATCGCCAAAAACGATACCAAGCAAAGCGTCTACTTTTCCTGCTTTCATCTTCTATTTGTTATTCTATATTGTTCTGTTTATTCGTATCTTTCTTTCGCTGCATGCGCCGTATCTTTCCACTGCAGGACTTGCATATCCCGAAGATGCAGAGGGAGTAGTGCGATGCGGTGAAGCCGGGCATCTTGATGCCATCGACTGTTGTCTTGAGTTCGTTGCTGGTGAACTCGGTGACGGTGCCGCACATGGTGCATACCCGGTGATGGTGGGGCTCTTGTCCGTAGGACTTCTCGTAGACCACACCGCCGTTGCCAAGCTCCATCTTCATGACTAGCCCTACCTTATAGAATAGGTTCAGTGTATTGTATAGGGTGGCACGACTCACACGAAATCGCTCGTGATTCACCATCCACTGAAGCAACTGTTCTATGTCGAAGTGCCCCTCCTGACTGTATATGGCATCGAGGATGGCATAACGCTCAGGAGTCTTACGCAGTCCATTAAGATTGAGATAATCCGTAAGGACCTGCTGCACTGTTGTATGTGAGTCTTCCGGTTGCATAGTAACTTACTCAGCTACAAAGATAGTTGTTTTTTGTGGAATAACTATACAAAATGCGATAAAATATCAATTTCTTTTATACCTTCGTATTTTTCGGCTGCGGTGAGGATGGCTTTCTTGAGGGCTAAATTGTCGGTTTTCCATGCGGCAATAGCTTGATCTACAAACTCTTGCTCGGAACGTTCGCTCATTTCGGCTCCTTGCATGAAGAGTCTGCCCAAAAGTGTGTATGCGGCGGTTTGATAGAGTTCCGACTCACTTGCCATCCACTCAAAGGCTTTTTCGGAGGCGCAGGGTAGGTACTGAAAGAGGTGCATCACGGCGTATTGCATCACCTCGACGGAGGGCATGGTTTCCATCCAGAGGTCCACGAAGTCGCCGTCAAACGTGTCTATGGGTTGCAGCAGGGTGGCGAGAATCTTACACTCTCGTACTTCTTCCTTCCATAGGGCTTGGGCTAGGGCATGGTCTTTGGGAAAGTCGGCGGCTATCTCCTTGAGGCGTGGGAGTTCCACACCGAAGTTGAGTCTGTAACCGGCTCCTTTCTCACGCATAGAAGCAGCAGCAACTCCGTTCATCACGGAACGGAGTTGCTGCTTTATGTTCTGTATCTGTTCTTGAACTGTCATCCTTTAATCATTTATATAAGGTAAGGTGGCGTACTGAGTGCTGTAGCGCAACATCTGTGCATCGTAGGCTTCGCCGTATTCCACCTTTATGTCGGTGATATTGCCTTTCTTGTCCTTTTCCACCTTATAAACGGGATTGATGAATCCCTTGTAGGGGGCTAGATGAAGGGCTTCGTAGCGGCGGAGTATTTCGGCATGGAGTGTGGAATCTACCTTTACGGCATAGGTTTCTACCAGATTCTTGGCGCCTTCGAAATCGCCCTCGCTCTTCACGCGCTGTATCTCTGCCAGAAGTTGTCCGTAGAGATGGCGGAGTTTTTCATAATCGTTGATGCGGACATAGGTCTTGCCGTCACGTTTCACAAACTCCACTACACGGTCTGCCTTGCCGTGTTCATACACCCAATAGGCGATGAGAGCACGGTCGCGCATGTGTGCTTCCTCTATGTTGTTACCGGGTTTGATGCGCACCAACTGTGTCATCAAACCGTTCATCATCTGACCGTAATACTGTGCTTTATAGGCATTGCTGTCGGGAACCAGTCCCAGTTCCACCAACTTGGGGTCGGCTATATAATAAAGGCCGAACAAATCGGCACGTGCCTCCTCTATCGTGGACCCGTACTGTTTCAGTTCGTCGCCCACAACCCCCGGGGCCAACTTGCCGCTACCGTGTCCGAGACACTCGTGCAGGTCGGTATGCAGGTCGTCGCAGATGTCGCCGTAGTTGTCGAGCAGTTCCTGTACCTCGTCATCAATCACAAATTCCTGCTGGAATCCGTTGCCGTGTGCCGCCTTGGCATAGGCACTCGTGAGATTGCCGATGGTCACACTCTTGCTTCCGTGTGCTGCACGAACCCAATCGGAGTTGGGCAGATTGATACCGATGGCGGTAGAGGGATACAAGTCGCCACCCAGTATCGCCGCCGTTATCACCTTTGCCGAGATGCCCTTACAAGCATCCTTCTTGAAGGCGCTGTCCACCGGAGAATGGTCTTCGAACCACTGAGCATTGGTACTCAACTTCTCGGTTCGCCGGGTCGCCTCCAGATCCTTGAAGTTAGCGAACCCCTCCCACGAACCTTTCAGGCCGAGCGGGTCACCATAGGATTCCGTAAATCCGTTCACGAAATCCACACGACTGTCCAGGTCCTTCACCCATTCTATGCAGTATGCATCGAACGTCTTGAGCGAACCGGTTTTGTAGTACTCCATCAGCTTCTCTATCACCAAGCGCTGTTGAGCATTTTCTGCCACTTCGGCAGCCTTCTTGAGCCAGTCCACTATGCGAGAGATGGCAGGACCATACAGGCCTCCCACCTTCCAGACCTTCTCCTTGAGGACGCCCTTCTCCTTCACCAATCTGCTGTTAAGTCCCAGCATAACAGGTTCTTCGTCGCCCGGTGTCTTCATCGCATTGTAGAATGCCTCGGCTTCCGCCTGTGTCACGCCCTCTCCATAATAATTCTCGGCAGAAGCCAGAACAGCGTCCACCCCATCCGCCTGATTCACGCGCATCGGCATGATCTCGGGATTGAAAATTATCGGGAAGATCTCGTCGCACAGTTCGTCCACCGTCTGTTTTTTCTGCAGCGGTAGCTTCTTAGAGTCCACTTGTTTAAGTGCATCTCTAAAGAACGTTTCCGAGAAATTAGGAACAAACTTCTCACATCCGTAATGGTGGTGAATGCCGTTAGAAAACCATACACGTTTAAGGTAGACCGTGAGGTTTTTGAAATCCTCCGAATGGCGGTCGCCGGCATAATCGGTGTACACCACCTCCAGCATTTTGCGGATACGCAGGTTGTAACGCCCGTTCTGGTCATACAGAATATCTCGCCCCTCGAGTGCCGCCTCCGACAGGAAGTAAACCAACTTCTTCTGTTGTAGGGACAACTCCTCAAAACCACTCACTTTGTAGCGCAACATTTGCAAGTCTGCAAAACATTCGTCGTTGTAGGCGAAGTCATCCTTTGCTTCGCTCGTTGCTGCCACACTCATACATCCTAGTGCCATAATCCAACCGGACATAACTTTTCCTTTCATCCGTTCATTTTAAATTGAGGGGCTTCGGGCTCTCTATACCCCCTCCCCTGTTTCATTCCTTAATTCTTTCTCTGCCGCACTCCCGTGCAGACACATCGTTACGATCTTTTTCGCTTGGAGACAACCTCCTTCGACTTGGCCTCGTGGTTCAGTCGATACTGACGTGGCGTGATGCCATGAATCTTAAAGAAAGCCGCATAAAACGACTGACGGTTGGAGAATCCCACCATGGTGGAGATTTCTTCCATGTTCTTATCGCGATGACGCTTGTCTATCAAGAGATAGCATGCATCTTTGATGCGGTACTCGTTCACCAGACTGCTATAGTTCTGGTTGAAACGGATGTTGACAACCGCACTGACGTATCTTGTATTGGTGTTCAATTCCTCTGCCAACTTCTTCGCGGAATAATCCGGATCCTTGTACTTCTTTTGTACTACAAAAGCATGAAGAATCTTCTCATACAAGTCATCAATCATCTCGGCTTTCACCAAGTTGCGATAAGCCGCCACTTTTTCTTTTCTCTCTGTCAAATTATACTTTCCCATAATACAAGAACATTTTTATACGGGGCACTCCCCGCAAATCATATACGCACTTTTGTTTTTGCAATGCAAATTTGAAGAAAAATATCGACTTTTGCAAATTCTTTAATTGAAAAAATTACAATAACGGTTAATTTTCAGCATTTATTGTAGTTTAGTAAGACTTTTTATACAAAATAGCTATCAAATTGCGGTTGTAACCGAGAGATAACGCTTTGTCAAGGTCTTTTCGTGCCATACTTTTTCTTCGTTGTAAAAGATATAGTTCGGCTCGCATGACGTAGTGTTCGGCGTTGTTTTCATCGAGTTCTATGGCTTTGTTGAGGTCGTACTCGGCTGCGTCATAGTACTTTCTGTCGGTTTCTATCTCGGCTCTAACGACGTAGGGGAGCACATGGTCGGGATAGAGGGCTATCCACTTGTTGAGTTGGTCCATGGCTTCCATCTCACGTCCGTCTTTGTGATTCACGCGTACAAGACCCAGGAGGGCGTTCTCGTGGGTGGGTTCTTGCTGTAAAAGTGTTTCGTAATCGCGACGTGCCGATGCGTAGTCGTGCTTGGCGGTTTCACAGTAGGCGCGGTAGTATAGGGCATCTTTATGGGTGGGGTGCAGCTGGAGTATGCGGTTGTAATCGGAGAGGGCTGCCTCGGTGTTGTCGAGTTGCATATAGAGGTTGGCTCGCTTGCTGAGCAACTGCTCGTTGGTGGACTGTATCTCTAGTCCGAAGGTGTATGCATGGAGGGCTTCTTCGTATCTTCCGCGTACTTGTCGTATGTCGCCTAACTGGGCATATACGAGTGCATTGCTGCGCTTTTTAGGTTCTAGTCGCAGGGCTTCTTCAAACCGTTGTTCGGCCAGTTGAAGGCTGTCAACGGACAGGGCTTGGTAGGCTTGGCGCACACACTCTTCGTAGGTGGTCTGCGCGTCACTCTGTCGTACTAAACCACACAGAAGGAGGGCTGCAATTATCAACTTTTTTTCCATAGAACGCTTTACCGAAAAAAGGACGTCCAACGAAACAGCGTACGAATAAATGTTGCGTTATTCCGTCGGACGTTCATTAAATTTTGTTGCCTATCTGTTGTAAATAAACTTACGCTTTCTTGATGTAGTCTACGATCCACGCTCCTACTTCCTTGGTTCCGTACTTGGCACCGCCTTCTACCTGAATTTCCGGGGTGCGTACGTTTTGGTCGAGGGATGCGTCTACGGCCTGACGGATGAGTTTACCCTCTTCCTTGAGGTCGAAATACTCGAACAACATGGCTACGGAGAGAATCTGTGCCAACGGGTTGGCAATGTTCAATCCCTTAGCTTGTGGCCAAGAACCGTGGATGGGCTCGAACACGGGGGTGTGCTCGCCGGTAGATGCTGAGGGGAGCAGACCCATGGAACCGGTGATGCAAGAGCCTTCGTCGGTTAGGATGTCACCGAAGGTGTTCTCGGTTACCATTACGTCGAAGAACTTTGGCTCTTGAATCATGCGCATGGCTGCGTTGTCCACGTACATGTAGTCGGTGGTTACCTCCGGATAGCTAGGTGCCATCTCCTTGGCAATTTGTCTCCACAGACGGCTAGATGCCAACACGTTAGCCTTGTCTACCACGGTGAGGTGCTTGTTGCGCTTCATGGCGTACTCAAAACCTACCTTGAGGATGCGCTCAATCTCGGGACGAGTATAGTAGTTGGTATCGTATGCCTTCTCGTTGTCTTGGTATTTCTCACCGAAGTACATACCACCGGTCAACTCACGGATGCAGATGAAGTCGGCTCCCTTTACGAGTTCGTCCTTCAACGGTGATTTGTGTACCAAGCAGTCGAAGGTCTGTACGGGACGGATGTTGGCAAACAAGCCGAGTTTCTTACGCATGGCCAGCAGACCCTGCTCCGGACGTACGGTTGCGGTGGGGTTGTTATCAAACTTAGGGTCGCCTACGGCTGAGAACAGCACGGCATCAGCGTCCATACAAGCCTTGAAGGTATCCTCCGGGAACGGATCGCCTACCTTATCTATTGCGTCTGCACCGCAGATAGCATACGTATAACTTACCTTGTGACCGAACTTTTCGCAAACGGCGCTCATCACGTCGACACCTTGCGCGGAGATTTCGGGACCGATGCCGTCGCCCGGCAATACAGCAATTTTAAAATCCATTATATTTGTTCTTTTATTTATTCAGTTGTCTGATTGTAATTGTCTTCTATGAGATTCAGCATCTTGAGGGTTGCCTTAATGGCGGCTTCCGTTTGGTCGGCATCGAGGGCACGGGTACGGTAGGTCTTCTCCTCAAAGGTCCAGGTGATGACGGTTTGTACCAGTGCGTCGGTTCTTCCTCCGGGGGGAATGGTGACCGTGTAGTTGGTCAACCAGGGGAAGGTGCGATGCAGACGGTTGCGGTAGATGTGGCGAACGGCGCGCACAAAGGCATCGTACTGTCCGTCGCCGGCAGCCTGCTCTTCGTAGATTTGTTCGCCTACCTTCAACTTGACGCAGGCAATAGGTTTCAGTCCGTAAGTGGTGGTAACCATGTAACTTACCAACTGCACCTTCTCATCGGGTGTACCATGTTTCAGCACATCGGAGACGATAAAGGGAAGGTCTTCTTGTGTCACCAATTCCTTCTTGTCGCCCAGTTCAATGATGCGTTGTGTGACGCGCTTGGTCTGCTCGGGAGTGAGTTCCAGTCCCAACTCCTCCAGGTTGCGAAGGATGTTGGCCTTACCGCTGTTCTTTCCCAATGCGTACTCACGCTTACGTCCGAATCGCTCCGGCAACAAATCGTTGCAGTAGAGGTTGTTCTTATTATCGCCATCGGCGTGAACACCTGCCACCTGCGTAAACACGCTGTCTCCGGTGATGGGACGATTGGGGGGTATGGCTATTCCGGAGTAACTCTCCACGAGTCGGCTTACGTCGTTCAACCGACTCTCATCGATATTGGTGATGGCGTGGAAATGATCCTTCAAGATGGCCTGCACGCTCGCCAACGGAGCATTACCGGCACGTTCGCCCAGTCCGTTCACGGCGGTATGGATACCACGACATCCGCTCAACACGGCGGCCAAGACATTGGAGATGGCCAGGTCGTAGTCGTTGTGTGCGTGAAAATCAAACCAAAGGTTCGGGAATCGTTTCACCATCTTGCGCATATAGGATATCAACTCCAGTGGGTTGAGCACTCCGAGGGTATCGGGCAGCATGAAACGACGGATATTGGTGTCCTTAAGTGCGTCCACCATGTGGTAGACATACTCCGGAGAATCCTTCATGCCGTTGCTCCAGTCCTCAAGATAAACATTGACACCGATGTTCAATTTCTCTGCGTATTCCAGTGTACGCTTGATATCGGCGATGTGTTCATCGGGAGTTTTCTTAAGTTGCGCCGTGCAATGCTTGAGCGACCCTTTGGTGAGGAGGTTTATGTTCTGACATCCACACTCCTTAATCCAATCGAGCGACACATTACCGTCCACAAAACCAAGGACCTCCACACGGTCCAAGCAACCGTTCTTTTCCGCCCATCGGCAGATGTTGGTAACAGCTTCCTTCTCCCCCTCGGATACGCGGGCGGAGGCTACCTCTATACGATCCACCTTCAAGTCCTGCAACAGTGCACGAGCAATCATCAACTTCTCATGGGGTATAAAGCTAACGCCGTTGGTCTGTTCACCATCGCGCAGCGTTGTATCCATGATTTCAACCTTTACCCTTGTATTCCGCATAAATCTCTTTTACCTTATTATATATATAGTGAGGGAATGGGATTAGGCATTTGCCTTTTCCCAAGCCTCAATTTTGTCCTTATTGTCAATCAAGAAATCGATGTCATCAAAAGCATTCATCAAGCAATACTTCTTGTATGAGTTGATTTCGAAATGCTCTGAATGACCGGTCGTCACGTTGGTTACCGTCTGATTGGGGACATCCACCTTCACCTGTGCCTGCGGATTCTCCTTAACGGTAGCGAACAGCTCCTGCTGGAACTCCGGTGTCACCACTACCGGCAACACGAAGCAGTTGAGCAAGTTGTTGCGATGGATATCGGCAAAACTGCTGGAGATAACCACGCGCACGCCATAGCCGGCAATTGCCCAAGCTGCGTGCTCACGGCTACTACCACTACCCCAGTTCTGACCACCAATGATGATTTCGTGAACACCTACAGAGGGAACCTCGGAATACTCCGGACGGTTCATCACGAAGTCGGCCACCGGCTGACCATCGGCTGTATAGCGCAGATCGTGCATGAAAGCATCTCCAAAGAACTTGGGATCGCGCGTAGTAGAAGCCAAATAACGGGCAGGGATAATCAAGTCCGTATTACAGTTATCTATCTCAATGGGAATACAGGTAGACTGTATGATATCGAATTTCTGTTTCATTTCTATTATAGTTTACGAGGGTCAGTAATAACGCCGGTTACAGCACTTGCAGCTACTACCAGCGGAGAAGCCAAGATGGTGCGAGCACCGGGACCTTGACGTCCCACAAAGTTACGGTTACTGGTGGAGATGGAGAGCTTACCTGCCGGAACCTTATCGGGGTTCATCGCCAAACAGGAAGAGCAAGAGGGCAAACGCAACTCAAAGCCTGCGTCCTCCAACACCTTATCAATTCCTTCGTCAATTATCTGCTGACGAACCAACCAAGAACCCGGAACGAGCCATGCCACCACGTTGTCGGCCTTCTTCTTCCCCTTAACGATGGATGCGAAGGCACGGAAATCCTCGATACGTCCGTTGGTACATGCGCCCAAGAAGCAGTAGTCCACCGGAGTGCCCTCCAACTTCTGTCCCGGCTCAAACTGCATGTACTGCAATTGTGCCAAGAAACCTGCTTGTTCTGCCTCGGGGATGCTCTCGAGAGTAGGTACACACTCATCGATAGCGATACCGGCACCCGGATTGGTTCCGTAGGTGATGCGCGGTTTGATATCCTCTGCGCGATAGGTTACTTCCTTGTCAAACACAGCGTTATCATCGCTCTTAAGTGTCTTCCAATAAGCCACGGCCTTGTCCCAATCTTCGCCCTTCGGAGCATACTCACGTCCCTTCAGATACTCGAAGGTAATCTCGTCCGGCGCAATGATTCCGGCACGAGAACCCATCTCGATAGAGAGATTGGAGAGTGTGAGACGTCCCTCCATAGAGAGATTACGGATGGTGCTACCTGCGTACTCCACCACGTATCCGGTAGCTCCGGATGTGGTCATCTGCGCCATGATATACAGTGCGATATCCTTGGCAACAACGCCCGGTTGCAGTTCGCCCTCTATGTTGATACGCATAGACTTCGGCTTGGCCTGCAGAATACATTGAGCAGCAAGCACTTCGGCCACCTCACTGGTACCGATACCCATAGCCAGTGCACCTACGGCACCGTGGGTGGAGGTGTGTGAGTCACCGCAAACGATGGTCATACCCGGCAGAGAGAGAGCCTTCTCCGGACCTACCACGTGGATGATACCGTTGTCCTTAGTACCCATAGCAAAATGCTTGATACCAAACTCCTTACAGTTGGCAGCCAGTGTCTCCACCTGCTTACGACCCACCGGGTCGTGAATCTCCTCCTGCTGGTCGGACGGTGTATTATGGTCGGGCATAGCGATAACACGCTCCGGACGGAAAGCCTTCAATCCTTTGTCGCGCAAGGTATCGAAAGCCTGCGGACTGGTTACCTCGTGTGCATATAATCTGTCGATATAAAGCTGAGTCGGACCGTCCTGTACGTTTTGTACTACGTGTGCGTCCCAGATTTTGTCAAATAATGTATTCATTTATCTTATTGCTTTATCTTAATTTCTAAATTTGTTGATACAGTCGATGTAGGCTTCTACACTGGCAGTTACGATATCGGTGTTGGCTCCGAATCCGTAGTACACGTGTCCGTTGTACTCCACTTGCATGTGTACCTTACCTATATCGTTAGATCCCTTGCTGATGGCTTGAATGGTGAACTCCTTGAGCACCATCTCCTTGTTGATGATTTTCTTCATCGCACGGATACCGGCGTCTACCGGGCCGTTGCCGGTGGAACAAGCTTCAAACTTCTGTCCGCTGATATCCAGTCCTATAGATGCCACACACTTACCGCCGGTGAGTCCGGTTGTAACGTTCAAGAAGTCGAGTTTCACGGAGTGTGATGCGGTTCTGTCCATACCGGCCAACACGAGGATATCATCATCGGTCACCTCCTTCTTCTTATCCGCCAATTGCAGGAAGGCCTCGTAGATTTTATCCAACTTCTCGCCCTCTACCTCGACACCGTTTACATGGAGACGATGTTTCAACGCTGCACGTCCGCTACGAGCGGTCAGTACGATAGCGTTGTCATCGATGCCCACATCTTTCGGATCCATAATCTCATAAGTAGATGCATTCTTAAGCACGCCATCCTGATGGATACCACTGGAGTGTGCAAAAGCGTTTCTACCCACAATCGCCTTATTGGGTTGTACCGGCATATTCATCAAGCTGGACACCATGCGACTGGTTGGGAATATCTTGGTCGTATTAATATTGGTTTCAATGTTCAAATCCGGGTGCGTCTTAAAGACCATAGCCACCTCCTCGAGAGAGGTATTACCGGCACGTTCGCCGATACCGTTAATGGTCACCTCCACCTGTCGTGCGCCACCGAGCACACCGGCTACGGTGTTTGCGGTTGCCATACCCAAATCGTTGTGACAGTGTGTAGAGAGGATGGACTTACCTGCGGCAAAAGCATCCACATGTTCATACAGATACTTTATCTTCTCATAGTACTCATTGGGCACGCGGAACCCGGTAGTATCAGGGATGTTACAAACCGTAGCACCGGCTTTGGTTACGGCGTCGATGACGCGTGCCAGATACTCATTGTCCGTACGACCTGCGTCTTCGGCATAGAACTCCACGTCCTCCACATATCTCTTAGCATACTTCACGGCAGCCACAGCACGTTCTATGATTTCCTCTCGATTGGAGTTAAACTTAAACTTGATATGAGAGTCGGAAGTACCGATTCCGGTATGAATACGTTTGTGCTTGGCATATTGCAATGCCTCGGCAGCCACGTCGATATCTTTTTGGACGGCGCGGGTCAGCGCACAGATAGTTGGCCAAGTTACGGCCTTAGAGATTTCAATCACGGAGTTGAAATCGCCGGGACTGGAGATGGGGAATCCGGCTTCGATTACATCCACGCCCAACTGTTCCAGCTGTTTAGCCACCTGAATTTTCTCGATTGTATTCAGCTGACAGCCGGGAACCTGCTCGCCATCTCTAAGCGTAGTGTCGAAGATAAATAATCTGTCACTCATTTTTATTCTATCTTATATTGTTATTATCACAATCAAAAAGCCTTCCACACATGTCTGTGAGAAAGGCTTTGTCATTTATTTCCATTGCATACTAAAAGACATACTTCTCACATCCGACCGATTTACGCAATCGAATAATAATACCTTTGTTCTCTAGTTGCAATTCTGTATTCATACTCTATACTTTTTTTTCGTTGTGCAAAGGTAGCATATATTTCTTACGTGACAAAGAAAAATCCGGAAATAATGTGTGTTTAGCTATAAATTAATAGCTTTCATGGCGTGTGAGAAATAATTTGTAAGTACAGACGGGGCTTTTTCTTTGATTTTAGTTAAGTATAGTAATGAAAATATGTCCCTACACGGTGAATATTTACCGTTTTCATACACGAGAGAGACATCCACCCGTGTATGGACTGTGGATATTTACCGTTTCCATACACGAGAGAGACATCCAC
>CAYSOK010000035.1:0-12842 GCA_964432645.1 uncultured Bacteroidaceae bacterium
CCCTACACTGTGGATGACTCTCTCGTTGTTGTTTACACAAATCCGAAACTTGAGTTATTCATCTATAAATCTGCGCGTAAGATTGGTGAACTCCTCTATGCGACGATCTCGCAGAAAAGGCCACCAACGACGCACATTCTCACAGCGCTTCATGTCAATATCTACAATCAATGTGGTGGGACTCTCCTCCGCCTCCGCCAAGATTTCACCCTGCGGACCCGCCACAAAACTGTGCCCCCAGAACTTAATACCATTGGTGTTGTTACTCGGATCCTTCTCCAAACCCACACGATTCACCGCAATCACCGGCAGACCGTTTGCCACGGCATGACCGCGCTGCACGGTCTTCCACGCCTCCAACTGACGCGCCTTTTCATCCTCCGTATCGGAACTCTCCCACCCTATCGCCGTGGGATAAATCAAAAGTTCCGCTCCTTGCAGCGCCATGAGACGTGCTCCTTCAGGGTACCATTGATCCCAACAAACCTGCACGCCGAGACAACCTACAGAGGTGTGTATGGGGTGGAACCCCAAGTCACCGGGGGTGAAGTAGAACTTCTCGTAGTACGCAGGGTCATCGGGGATGTGCATCTTGCGATACTTTCCGGCGATACTACCGTCCTTCTCAAAGACCACTGCCGTGTTGTGATACAGACCTGCTGCGCGACGTTCAAAGAGCGATGTCACCAGTACGATACCGTTGGCTCGAGCCAAAGCTCCGTAGAATTCGGTGGAGGGACCGGGAATGGGTTCCGCATAGTCGAAATTGTTCGTATCCTCCACTTGGCAGAAGTACAAGGTATTGTGCAACTCCTGCAACACCACCAACTCAGCGCCCTGTTTGGCGGCTGTTCTAATAGCATGCGCCAACGTTTTGCAATTCTTGTCTACATCGCTCCCCATCGCTTGCTGAATGAGCGCTACGCGTAGTGTGTTAGAGGGGGTGGTTGATTTCTCCCGCAGGACATAGAGCACAAATTCTTCGTTGTATATATAAACCTTCTCACCGATAGTGGAGAGCCTTACGAAACTAGGATACTGCATGGTGACACAGTGGAGAGAGCCGTGTTGACGGATGAGGACACTGCAATCTATCCCCACCACCTCTCGATCATGGAATACGCTGCGGAGTATCTGCAACGCTTCTTCATCCTTATCGGGCTGATTGTAGGTGGGCATCAGCACAGCACCGTTTATAATTAAGAAGTTGGCATAGGTAGCCGGTAGGCGGTATCCCTCCTCGTCGTACACCGGACGGGGCATGGGGAGAGGTATGAGTCGAAGAGGACGTTTGCTCTTAGAGACTAGCTCCTCGAGTTCCTTCTCCATGAGTGAGAGTTCCTTGTAGTCGATGTCCGCCTCATCGTCAGCCTTCACATAGACGATGGCATCGCCCGGCACAAAACGTGCCAAGGTATCGATGTGTCCGTCCGTGTCGTCACCGGTAAGTTGACCGTGGTGCAAAAGGAAGAGATTTGCCCCATTGAAATCGCTCTTGAGCCAGTTTTCCACTTCATCGTCCCGCTTCCACGGGTTGCGATTCGGTGCCAAGAGACACTGCGCCGTGGTCAAGATGTCACCGTGGTCGTTGAACTCTACGCTGCCGCCCTCTAACACGAGGTCTTGACGATTGACATACTTGGGCGAATGGTTGTCCGTGGAAGATACTATCACCTTGTCGCAATAAAGAGCTTCGTTGATGGCATTGTCCTTCTCGGAAGGGTATTTATTTCCCCATCCGTTGAACTGATAATTGAGCAACAAGGGAGTGTTGTCTCGGGCTTGTACAGTCAAAAAACCATGATCACGCGCCCAAGTATCGTTGGTAGGGCACTCGTACAAGACGATGCGGTGCCCGGTATCATCGGGGTTTATACCCGCCTGATACAGTTGTATGGCTACACCCTTTATATCGGGAGCCACAATCAACAAATCCTCTCGCTGAACAATCTCACGAGCGATGTTCAAAAAACAGTCTCTGGCTTCGTCGAGACAATCCGCCCAGTCCGTATTTTCGTGAGGCCAGGTGAGTTGCACAAAGCTCTGTTCCACCCATTCCGGAACGGGCTTAACGCCCAACGATGTTCCGTCGTATTCGTTTTTACTAATCTTCATATTCTTTCTTCTTTTTTGTATGGCCACAAAAATACGATTTTCTCCCATTTCATGGGCTTTTTTAGAGGGAAAATATGCAAAAAGTGCATAACTTTTTGCTCTTTTCCTTGGTTTTTTCACAATAGAATGCCCATTCCTTCGTTTTCTTAATTGATATAGACCCTTTTTATATGATCGGTTTACAAGACATACGCAAGTTTTGGGGAGCCTTTTTGTTGCTCGTGGCAGCAGTGCTCCCGGCAAAGGCTCAGTACGATGTGCACTACACGAACTATTGGGCCCTGCAGCGATTCTACAACCCTGCGGCGGCGGGCAAGGACGCCATGCTGAACGTAGAGGCAGCGTATGCGGCTCAGATGACGGGATTTGAAAATGCGCCTAAGGTGATGTATATCGGAGCGGACTTACCGCTCTTCTTCTGGGGACCGCAACACGGTGTGGGAGCGGCCTTCTTCTCGGACAAGATTGGTCTGTTCACGCACCAGCGACTCTATCTCCAGTACGCTTACCACATGCAAAAAGTGTTGGGGGGTGCGCTGAGCATCGGTGTACAAGCGGGCATGTTGAGCGAGAACTTCGATGGCAGTGGACTGGAACTGGAGGAGAGCAACGACCCGGCTTTCAGCACTTCTACCGCTACGGGTTCGGGGTTCGACCTTAGCTTCGGCCTTTATTATCAACACCGTAAGGGAGCTTATGTAGGGGTCTCCATGGCGCATGCGTTGTCGCCCACCATACTATTGGGAACGGACAAGACGAACGAAATTTCCATCTCTCCCACGTATTATTTGCTTGCAGGACACAATATTAAGTTGAGAGTACCGTTCTTTAGTATACAACCGTCCGTGTTTTTGTCCACCGATTTTGTGGCATACAGGGCGGATGCCACGTGCCGCGTGACCTATACGGACGACAAACGAAATGTGTATGCAGGACTAAGTTACAGTCCGTCGAACTCCATCAGTCTGTTGCTGGGCGGCGACTTCCACGGGGTCTCTTTGGGATACTCCTACGAGATGTACACCACCTCTGCCATGACCATGGGCAACGGTAGTCACGAGTTGATTGTGGGATACAAGACAGATCTGGATGTGGCAAAGAAAGGTAAAAATAGACATAAAAGTATACGAATATTATGATACATCTGAAAAGAAATATCCAATTGGCAGCGAGCATGTTACTCTGCGTTATGCTCCTCTCCTCCTGCTTCAAGGCGGGACTGTCACAGGCCACGGGCGGCGAGGTGACCGGTGTGGGTGGTTCTACCTTTGCCGAACCTACGCCTTACGGCATGACGATGGTGAAGAGAGGTTCCCTCAAGGTGGGACTGGAGAACATAGATTCGCTGTGGGGCTTGAATACACCGGTACGAGAGATTTCCGTCGAGGGGTTTTGGATGGATGAGACCGAGGTGACGAACTCTAAGTATAAGCAGTTTGTGAACTGGGTGCGCGATTCCATCATTCGTGAGCGTTTGGCAGATCCGGCTTACGGGGGCGACGAGAGCTTCAAGATTACGGAGGATAAGTATGGCGACCCGGTGACGCCACACTTGAACTGGAGCAAACCTATCCCTTGGCGCAAGCCGTCGGAGGATGAGCTGCGTGCCATCGAGAGTGTCTATACGTATCATCCTATTGATGGCACAAAGATGCTGGATGCCAAGCAGATGAATTATCGTTACGAGATATTCGATTATGCCATGGCGGCACAGCGTCGCTTCCGTTTGGACCCCAAGGAACGTACGAACAATACGGATGTGAAGGTGGATGAAAACGAGGTGGTGATGATTTCGAAGGACACGGCATACGTGGACGATGAGGGAAAGATTATCCGTGAAACCATCACACGTCCGTTGTCTAGCTTGTACGATTTCTTGAATACGTATATAGTAAATGTGTATCCCGACACAACTTGCTGGGTGAACGATTTCAAGAATGCTGAGAACGAGCAGTATATGCGTGAGTATTTTGCCAACGCCGCTTACAACGATTATCCGGTGGTGGGGGTTACCTGGGAACAGGCCAACGCGTTCTGCAACTGGCGTACCGACTACCTATTGAAAGGACTGGGGGGTGCTGCACGCCACATACAGCGCTATCGTCTGCCGACGGAGATTGAATGGGAGTTTGCTGCCCGTGGTCCCGAAGGCAATCCATTCCCTTGGGAACAGGAAGGCGTGAAGAGCGAAAAGGGTTGTTACTATGCCAACTTCAAGCCGGATCGAGGTAATTACACGCAGGACGGTAGCTTGATTACCAGTCGTGTAGGCATCTTCTCTGCCAATTCCAACGGTTTGTTCGACATGGCGGGCAACGTGGCAGAGTGGACCAACACGGTCTACACCGAGGCAGGTGTGAAGAGCATGAGCGATATGAACCCGGAACTGCGCTACAACGCTGCCATAGAGGACCCGTATCTACTGAAACGTAAGTCGGTTCGCGGTGGTTCTTGGAAGGATCCGGAGTCGCTGATACAGAGCGCATGGCGTACGTATGAGTATCAGAATCAACCCCGCTGCTACATAGGTTTCCGCTGCGTACGTTCTACGGCAGCAGCCACAAGCGGGAAAAACAACAAGAAATAGTCTAACATCGAAAACAGAATACAAAGATGGGAAAAAGTAAATTCAATATAGTTGCTGCACTGCAGCGGTGGATGGATTCCGTCCCGGGACAGACCTTTCTGAACTATGCTTATAGCTGGGGTGCTTCTATCGTGATTTTGGGTACACTCTTTAAGTTGACACATATTAAAGGGGCGGATGTCATGCTGTTCTTGGGTATGGGAACGGAGGTATTCGTGTTCTTTCTCTCGGCGTTCGACCGTCCGTTCGACAAGGATGCCGACAAGCAGGATTTGCTGAACGAGGAACAGATGCAACGCGAAGTAGCGGAACATCTTGGATTGGAGGACGATGAAGAGTCTGCCGAAGGAGAAGAAACACCGGCAACCGATGGTACTCCGGCAGTGAACGGTCCGGTGTACAGCGGTCCTATCTACGTGGGAGGACCTGCCTATGCAGGCGCTCCGGCTTATGCGGCTTCTTCGGCTCCGGCCACTACAACTCAAGCTTCCGAAGCTCCGGTGAGTGGCGAGGGAGCGGCTCCGTCAACGGTTGCTGCGTCTACCGTGATTCCGCAACAGCCTATGCCGGCAGGGGTTTCTCCCGAAATGGCGGCGGCGACCGAGGCATACGTGGAGCAGTTGAAGGCGCTGACGGAAACACTTACACGTGTATCCGAACAAGCAAGTCGACTGATTACCGACTCCGACGAGATGAACCTCTTGAACCGTACGCTCACGGGCATCAACTCGGTCTACGAGGTACAGCTTAAGAGTGTCAGCATGCAGGTGGGTACGATTGATGCGGTCAACGAACAGACGCGCAAGATGGCACAACAAATCGAGGAGTTGAACGGCGTTTACAGTCGCATGATTAAGGCTCTGACCGTCAACATGAAGAATGCATCCTCCGAGGTGGGATTATAAAATAAGGTAGGAATATGGGAGTTAAGAAAAGACCTGTTTCACCGCGCCAAAAGATGATTAACTTGATGTACGTCATCCTCATGGCTATGTTGGCCATGAACGTTTCGTCCGACGTACTCAAGGGATTCTCGCTCGTGGAGGAGAGTCTGAACCGTAGTACCAAGAATGCCACGGCACAGAATGAAAACATCTACGCTAGCTTCGACGAACAGATGAAGGCGAATCCGGTGAAGGTGAAGGAGTGGTTTGAAAAGGCTCAGTATGTCAAGAATATATCTGATTCGCTCTATAACTTTGCCGAGGAGCTGAAGGTGAAAATCGTGAAAGAGGTGGACGGTGAAGAGGGCGATGTGAACAACATACAAAACAAGGAGAACCTGGAGGCGGCGTCACATGTGATGCTATCTATCGGAGGTAAGGGTAAGGTGCTGCGTAAGAGCATCGAGAACTACCGTACTTCCATCCTTGCTATGGTGACGGATGAGTCGCAGAAGAAGACCATTGCGAGCAACCTAAGCACAGCGGTGCCCAAGAACAGCGATGGTGTGGGCAAGAACTGGGAGGAGTATATGTTCGAGGGGATGCCGGCGGCAGCAGCGGTAACGCTGTTGACCAAACTGCAGAGTGATATCCGATATGCCGAGGGAGAGGTGCTGCATCAGTTGGTGGCGAACATCGGTGTGAAGGATATTCGTGTGAACAGTTTGAATGCGTATGTCATCCCGAGTGCACAGACGGTGGTGCAGGGGGGTAAGTTCTCTGCGCAAATCATTATGGCTGCGGTGGATACTACTCAACGTCCGATTATCCATGTGGGGGGACGCGAACTGACTTCATCGCTCTACGAAACGGTGTGCAACACTACGGGTGATTTCACACTGAAGGGATACATCGAAACGGTCAATGCCAACGGTGACCCCATTACGCGCAACTTCGAACAGAAATATTCCGTGGTGGCTCCATCGGCTACGGTGTCTGCCGACTTGATGAATGTGCTCTATGCGGGATACAGCAACCCTATGAGTGTTTCTATCCCGGGAGTGCCTGTTAACAAGATTATTGCTACCATGCAGGGCGGTTCTCTGACCTCTACGGGACCGGGTAAGTATGTGGCGATTCCACAGAAGCCCGGTAGCGAAGCGGTGATAACGGTGAGCACGGATATGAACGGACGTGTGCAGCAGATGGGACAGTTTACCTTCCATGTCCGTAAATTGCCGGATCCTATTGCTTTCATCGACTACAAGGAGGAGAGCGGTACGAACCGTTTCCGTGGGGGTAAGATAGCAAAGGCGATTCTGATGAATACCGATGGCATCGGGGCGGCAATCGACGATGGATTGCTGAACATCAACTTTAAGGTGTTGGGCTTTGAGACCATCTTCTTCGATAACATGGGTAATGCGGTACCCGAGACCTCTAACAGTGCGGCCTTTACGACACGACAGAAGGAGTTGTTCCGCAAACTGAACCGTGGCAAACGTTTCTATATATCCAACGTGAGAGCGGTGGGTCCGGACGGCATAGAGCGTAAGTTGGCGGGCGCAACGGAGGTGATTATAAACTAAATTGGAATAGATACACATTTAATATATTAGGAAGATATGAAAGCTTGGATATATATATTGATGGTGGGGCTCATGCTGACGACCGAGGGATGGGCGCAACCACAAAAGCGTAAGACGACAACTGCCAAAAAGCAGACAACGATGGCTACTCCTACGGCTCCTACGGTGGATCGTGCGAGTTTGCTGTTCCCTACGCAGGTGGAGATGCCGGAGGATGTGGTGTGGCGTAGAGATATCTATCGTCTGCTGGATCTTAAGAAGGATAAGAATGCGGCACTGTATTATCCGGTGGAACCGGTGGGTACACGCGTCAACTTGTTTACGTATCTCTTTCAGTTGCTGTTGGACCGCAAGATTCAAGCGTATGAGTATCGACTGGATGGCAACGAGTCTTTTGCAGAGGCGGATAAACTGAAGGTGAAGGATTTGTTGGAGAAATACAACATCTTCTACGAGACGGTGGGAGGTAAATACACCGTGGACAACAGCGATATTCCGTCTGCCGAGGTGCTTCGTTATTTTATTAAGGAGAGTTCTTACTACGACCAACATACGGCTACGTATCAGGCTAAGGTGACGGCAATTTGTCCGGTCATGTTGCGCTCGGATGATTTCGGTAGCGATGGCACACCGTATCCTATGTTTTGGCTGAAGTATGATGAGATTAGTCCTTACTTGGCAAAACTCCCGGTGATGAGTAGCAATCTCAACAATGCGGGCAATATGAGTGCGGACGATTATTTCACAATGAATGCTTACGATGGTACCATCTACAAGACGAACAATATGCAGGGAAAGATTCTGGCTCAGACGCATCCTTCGGATAGCGACTTAGTGAAGGAGCAGAAGCATATCGAGAGTGAGTTGGTGGGCTTTGAGAACAATATCTGGAAGTTGCCGGAGACGAAGAAAGAAGAAACGGTGCAGGATTCTGTTGCGAGCGCTACCGAGAAGACATCTAAGAAAACGAATACGCGTTCGGTGCGCCGTGGACGTAGTTCCAAGAGCGAGGCGCAGGCAGCTTCTAAATCTTCCACAAAGAGTAGTAGCAGCAAGTCTTCGTCGACCAAGACCAAAAGTAAGTCTTCGGGGGCAACTTCTCGTGTATCGGCTCGTAGACAACGTAGATAGTTCGATTTTTTCTTTTCCATTTGCCTTATGAACTCAACGATAAAACATAGCTACACGGTTGCCGGTATACACTTTGAGGTGTGTTTGGAAGCAGGCGAGTCGGTGGTGGACTTGTATCGTGCTCCGTATCTGCCGTTTGTGGAGCGGGAGGAGTGTGTGCCGCATTTCCGATTGAAGGTCTTAAGGGAGTGTCCGGAGGACAATACCCCATTGCACGCAAGCGATGGCGAGGAGTGGGAAGCCACCGGTATCTTCCACGAGGAGGATCTCTCCATGCGTGTTCGCAAACACCGGGAGAGCGGGACGATTGAGATAGCCATGCAGTCGGTGGTGGATTTGAGCGGATGGATGTTGCTGACGCTTTATAAGGATTTCCGGGAGGCGGAGGTGCTGATAAAGGGGGGACAGGAGATGCGTATCTTTGGCATCAACAATGCTTTGATGATGCTCTATGCGCTGCGAGGTGCCACTCTGGATAGGTTACTGATGCATGCTTCGGTGATTAAGAAGGGGGCTTTCGGGTATCTCTTCTTGGGAAAAAGCGGTACGGGAAAGAGTACACACAGTCAGTTGTGGCTAAAGGAAATAGAGGGGTGTGAGTTGCTCAACGATGACAATCCGGTGATTGGTATCGGGGAAGATGGTGCAGCGTTTGTAAGCGGCAGTCCGTGGAGTGGCAAGACACCTTGTTATAGGAACGAACAAGCTAAGATAGGTGCGTTTGTGCGTTTGTGGCAGGCACCTAAGAATGAAATACAAAAACTTACGGTGGTGGAGGCGTATGCTGCTCTGTTGCCTACGGTGTCCAACATGAAGTGGGAGACGGAAGTGGCAAATGGCATCAATGGTACACTGGAGAAGCTTTTGAGGCTGACATCGGTGTACTCTCTCCGTTGTTTACCGGACGGTGAGGCGGCGCTTCTCTCCTACCGCACGGTTTCTCAATTTTGATGACCATGGAGGTGACGAAGAAGATTGTGGGCAACGATGTCTTGATTGCGGAGGTGCACAAGTTTCTGTTGGAGGGTCGACGCGTCACGTTGAAAGTGAAGGGCGTCAGCATGTTGCCGTTTATTGTAGGAGACCGTGATAGTGTGCTCTTGGAGCGGTCGTCTGCGTATGCCGTGGGAGATATTGTCTTGGCGGAGATTTATCCGTCTACATATGTATTGCATCGTATTCTCTCGATTGTGGGAGATGAGGTGACGTTGATGGGGGATGGTAATTGTTGTGGAACGGAACATTGTAGACGAGAGAATATTTTGGGAAAAGCGGTTACTATTTTTTTCAATGGCAGGGAGGTGGATCCAAACACTCCGGGGCAGCGTAGGAGAGCGCGTCTATGGCGCAGGATGCTACCGGTGCGTAGGTATCTACTGGCCATATTGCGTCGCACGGGTTTCATCCCGCGGCATGTATATCGAAACATCAAACAGTAATATAATATGAAGATAAAGAAAGGATTCACACTGCGTGATATCGTGGGTGAAAAGGTAATTGTTGGTGAGGGTGTGGAGCAAGTGGACTTCAACCGTATCATCAGTGTTAACGAGAGTGCTGCATATTTGTGGCAGGCACTGCAGGACAAGGATTTCACTCCCGAGCAGGCGGCTAAGGTGTTGCAGACGGAGTATGAGGTGGATGATGCCACGGCGCTGCAAGACACCAAAGAGCTTTTGAAGGATTGGATGGAAGCGGGATTGGTGGAATAAATTCTTTTCTCGGTTCGTAGCACACACCGCATGGCGTGTGGATGTAAACTCTCTCGGAATAGAAAGAACAAATATGTTTATAAAGAAGGAAGAATGGCAAACCATACATAGAAGCCTAACGTGGCTCTGGAAAGCATCTGCCGGTGTACGGTGGAGGTTGATTCTCGGCGCAACCATCGGCGTAATGCATGTGGCTGCCGGACTCCTCTTTATATTTATCAGCAAACAGGTCGTCGACACTGCCGCACACCAAATGGACGGTTCCAAAGAAGACCTCTTCCTCAATGCCGCACTACTCGGCGTACTGATGATTGGCGAAGTACTCCTCGGCGTAACCGCCTCCTGGATGAACACCCAAAACGACCTTCGCATGAACAACCGCGTACGACTCAACATCTTCTCACGACTCTTCGCCGGACAATGGAACGGCAAGGAACGCTTCCACACCGGAGACATTCTGAATCGACTCGAAGAAGACGTACAAACCGTCACCACAACCGTCTGCGAAACCTTCCCCGACGTAGTCGTGACCCTCGTACAACTCCTCGCCGCCTTCTACTTCCTGCTCCGCATGGATGCCACACTCGCCCTCATCACCATCGCCATCATGCCCATCTTCCTACTGCTGAGCAAACTCTACATGGTGCGACTGAGACAGATGACCAAGGAAATACGCACCACAGACAGCCATCTGGAAAGCGTGCTGCAAGAGAGTCTGCAACACAGAGTTCTCATACAGAGCATGGAGCACAGCCACAAGACCACCCGACAGGTAGACACCTGGCAACAGAAACTCTACCAACAAGTGATGGCACGCACCCGCTTCTCCCTCTACTCCCGCAGCATGATTACCATAGGCTTCGCCGCAGGATATCTCGTAGCCTTCCTCTGGGGCGCACTGCAACTCCATCAACACGCCATCACCTTTGGTGTCATGACCGCCTTCTTGCAACTCGTGAACCGCATCCAGCGCCCTACCGTGGACCTCACCAAACAAATCCCCTCACTGGTACATGCCTCCACCTCCGTAGATCGATTGGTGGAACTCGAAGACACTCCTCTCGAAGAACAAGGCACTCCCCGCATGCTAAACGGTACCGCAGGTATCCGACTGAACGACATCACCTACCGATACCCCGATGGCACACGCGACATACTGCAACACCTCTCCTACGACTTCCCTCCCGGCAGCCGCACCGCCATCATCGGTGAAACCGGCACCGGTAAGAGCACACTCATACGAATACTCTTAGCCATTCTCCGCCCCCAAAACGGAGAGGTGCAACTCTACACCCCAGACGGATGCACGGAGAAAGCCACCGCCCTCACCCGCTGCAATCTGGTCTACGTTCCCCAAGGCAACACCCTCCTGAGCGGCACCATCCGCGACAACCTCAAGATGGGCGACGAACACGCCACCGATGACCGGATGCACGAAGCACTCCACACCGCAGCTGCCGACTTTGTCTTTGACCTCCCCGAAGGACTCAACACGGAATGCGGCGAACGCGGTACCGGACTCAGCGAAGGTCAGGCACAACGCATCGCCATAGCGCGTGGACTCCTCCGACCGGGCAGCATCCTCCTGCTGGATGAGTTGACGTCCTCTCTCGATGCCGACACCGAACGCATCCTCTTGGAGCGTCTATGCACCACGCGCCACGGCAAAACCATGATTTTTATCACCCACCGAAACATCATAAAAGAATACTGCAATCAGGAACTGAAATTGACCGGAATTACGGAATGATTTCTCTGAACTACAAGTTTTGAAAACCCAAATAAATCTCGAAGTTTTCGCAAAATAAACACCTCATAGTGTTATATTATGCTAAAAAAGTGGACTAAAATCCCACAAAATACATAAATCACTACCTCATTACATAATAAATATGTAACTTTGTCTTTTGAACAGTGAGGAGAACGTATATTCTCCGCGGTAAAAGACATATAAATAGAAACAAAATGATAAGTAACAATGTAAAGCCGGCTGATGGAAAGCTCGGTATTATGGTAGTGGGCTTAGGCGCCGTTACCTCAACCTTTATGACCGGTGTTTTGATGGCTCGTAAGGGACTTGCAAAACCCGTAGGAAGTATGACCCAATACGATAAGATTCGTGTGGGAAAAGGAGCAGAGAAGCGCTACCTCTCTTACTCAGAGATTGTACCTATGGCACAATTGAACGATATCGTCTTTGGAGCATGGGATGTATATCCCGCCAATGCCTTCCAGAGCGCTATGTACGCTGAGGTACTCAAGGAGAAAGACATCCTCCCTGTAAAGGACGAATTGGAGAAAATTGTCCCCATGAAGGCCGCTTTCGACAAAGATTTCGCTAAACGTTTGGACGGTAGCAATGTAAAGGATTGCAAAAACCGTTGGGATATGGTGGAGCAACTCCGTGCCGACATCCGTAACTTCAAGAAAGAGAACGGTTGCAGCCGCGTAGTAGTGGCTTGGGCTGCATCTACCGAGATTTATGTAGCTCCCAACATGGAGGTACACGACACTCTCGAACATCTTGAGGCAGCCATGAAGGCTGACGACCGCAAGCACATCGCACCGTCTATGTGCTACGCTTACGCTGCCCTCGCAGAAGGCGCTCCCTTCATCATGGGTGCACCGAACACCACAGTCGATATCCCGGCTATGTGGGAGATGAGCGAAAAGCTCGGTTTGCCTATCGCAGGTAAGGACTTCAAGACCGGTCAGACACTCGTAAAGTCCGGTTTTGCTCCGATTATCGGTACTCGTTGTCTCGGTCTATCCGGTTGGTTCTCAACCAACATCCTCGGTAACCGCGACGGTTTGGTACTCGATG
>CAYSOK010000036.1:0-12659 GCA_964432645.1 uncultured Bacteroidaceae bacterium
GGCGAAAGCAGCAGCCATTAGAACAACCTTATTTAAACTTACCATAATACTCTAACTTTTATATCAAAACTTACTGATTATCTAATAAACAACAACTCACGATACTTAGGCAACGGCCATGCACTGTCCTCTACTATCTGCTCCAACTTGTCGATATGGTAGCGGATGCTCTCGAGATACGGCTCCACATTGTCGTGGTATGCCACAGCCTTCTCACGCTCGTTCTCAATCTTATTAGCTACCTTACGTGCAGCCACCAACTTGGTAACGCCCTCTGTAATAGCCTTAGAGTGCTGAGAAATACGCTCAATGATATCGATATTGTTTGCGCTCAACTCAGCAGCCTTATCTACCGGGAAGATAGCACGAATCTTATAAACATTGTCGATAAGAGAACTTTGGTAGCGAGTTGCAATCGGAATGATAGTATCCAAACACATATCACCAAAGATACGGGCTTCAATCTGTATCTTCTTTGTATAAGTCTCCCACTTAATCTCGTTACGTGCCTCCAACTCTGCCTTCTTAAAGACGTTGGTCTTTGCGAACATCTTAACAGAGCTCTCATCCAAATAACGATCGAAGATAACCGGACAACTCTTCTCCACATCGAGACCTCGCTTCGCTGCTTCCTCCACCCATTCATCGGAGTAACCGTTACCATCGAAACGAATAGGTTTACACGTCTTAATGTCCTCACGCAAGATTTTAATAATAGCACTATTCTTCTCCTCACCACCGGCAATCAAAGCATCTACACGCTCCTTAAATTCTATAAGAGCCTCAGCAACAGCGGAATTCAATGCAATCATAGCAGATGCACAGTTTGCCTCGGAACCTACAGCACGGAACTCAAAACGGTTACCCGTGAAGGCGAACGGTGAGGTACGGTTACGGTCGGTATTATCAATCTTAAGTTCCGGAATCTGGGGAACATCGAGTACCAATCCCTTCTTACCGCCAAGGTTAAAGAGCTCCTCGTCAGAAGACTTCTCCAATGCCTCCAACAAATCGGACAACTGCTTACCCAAGAAGGAGGAAACAATTGCAGGAGGTGCCTCGTTGGCTCCCAGACGATGTGCGTTGGTTGCACTCATAATAGACGCTTTCAACAAGCCATTGTGACGATATACCGCCATCAAGGTCTCCACAATAAAGGTTACAAAACGCAAGTTATCCTCCGGAGTCTTACCGGGGCCATGCAACAAGACGCCCGTATTTGTAGAAAGAGACCAGTTGTTGTGTTTACCGGAACCGTTCACACCGGCAAAAGGTTTCTCATGCAACAAGCAACGGAATCCATGCTTGCGAGCCACCTTTTTCATAAGTGACATCATGAGCATATTATGATCTACCGCAAGATTGGTCTCCTCAAAGATAGGTGCCAACTCAAACTGGTTCGGAGCCACCTCATTGTGACGAGTTTTACAAGGAATGCCCAACTCCAAAGCCTGAATTTCCAAATCTCTCATGAACGCAGCCACACGCTCCGGAATAGAACCGAAGTAGTGATCGTCCATCTGCTGATTCTTAGCGGAAGCATGTCCCATAAGAGTTCTACCCGTCTGCAGCAAATCGGGACGTGCAGCGAACAAGCCGTCGTCTACCAAGAAATACTCCTGCTCCCAACCCAGGTTAGAAACCACCTTCGTAACATCGGGATAAAAATACTGACATACCGCCGTAGCAGCCTTATCCACTGCATACAACGCCTTCTTCAGCGGAGCCTTATAGTCAAGAGCCTCACCTGTATAAGAGATGAAGATGGTAGGAATCATCAATGTATCGCCAATAACAAAGACCGGAGATGCCGGATCCCATGCAGAGTAACCGCGAGCCTCGAAGGTAGAACGAATACCACCACTCGGGAAGGAAGATGCATCCGGCTCCTGCTGAACCAGTGACTTACCGTCGAACTCCTCGACCATACCACCTTTCCAATCGTGCTCTACAAAACCGTCGTGTTTTTCTGCTGTCGTGTCTGTCAAAGGTTGGAACCAGTGTGTTACGTGCGTTGCGCCGAGCTCCATAGCCCATTTCTTCATACCGGCAGCAACCTCGTCTGCTGTTTTCATGTCGAGAGTGGCACCGTTCTCCATGACGTCTACCATCTTCTCATACACTTTCAGCGGAAGGTAACGAAACATCTTCTGCTTGTTGAACACGTACTTCGCGAAAAACTCGGAAGGACGCTCTGCCGGGGTTTCTACCTCCACCGGATGCTTCTTAAAAGCCTCTCCAACAACCTTAGTTCTTAAATTTGCCATAACGTTTGTTATTTAATTAGTTTATACCATTTTCTAAATTCACAACGTCAACAGGATACTCTTTTCTCCTATTGACGTTGCAAAGTTAAGCATTAAATATAAACCGACAAAGAAAAAATAGCATTATTTTCACGAAAAGCCTAAAAAAGTAGCATTTTTCATCGTTTTTGCGTATTTTGCAATACATTTTTATACCGCAAACACTGTTTTTGGTATCTAAAAGCTACTTTTCGACTCAATCCGAATGCTTTTTATCTCTTTCTGCCCTATAATTCCGCTTTTTTGTTTCTCTTTGTCGGGTTTTTGCTTTCTTTTTGTACCCATTCGAACCAAGAAGGGATATAAAGAGTAGCAACGACGGTATTCAAAAGCATTCCAAACACCACGGCTGCACCCAGACTCTGTCGTCCCGCGGCACCCGCTCCGGTAGCGAACAATAGAGGCATAACGCCGAACACAAAGGAAAGTGAAGTCATGAGAATAGGGCGCAAACGTATGTGTCCTGCTTGATAAGCACTCTCTCGCACGCTGTATCCCAGTTTTCGATAGTCACGCGCAAACTCCACAATCAAGATACCATTCTTGGCACTCAATGCAATAAGAAGTATAATACCAATTTGAGTATAGATGGATACCGGAATATCCATAACGGCACACCCCAGAATAGCTCCCAGCAGTGCGATGGGAACACCGGCAACAGCAGCGATGGGACTTAACCAACTCTCGTATTGAGCACAAAGCACCAAATAGGCAATCAAAATAGACAGCAAGAAGATAACCACGACCGTACCACCGGCTTTAATCTCTTGGTAAGCTATAGCCGTCCACTCCATACCCATCGCATTTCCGATTTCTTCTTGAAAGAGTTCATCCATCTGCTTGATGGCCTCCCCTGTTCCGTAACCGGAGGATACAGTAGCGGTAAGTTGAGCGGCATCGTACATATTGTATCGACTCACCTGAGACATGCCAAGCACTTCGTCCAACGTCGTAAAACTACTGAATGGCACCATCTCGCCTTTTTCGTTTTGAAGGGTGATGGCAAGAACATCGCTGACCTGATTCTGGGCATCGGGAAGTACCGAAAAACGTACTTGGTAGATGCGGTCGAACTCCACGAAATCGTTGATATAAGTTTGTCCCATGAAATACCCCAAGGTAGCGAAAATCTGTTGCATATTGAGTCCAAGCATAAGTGCCTTATCTCGGTCGATATTCAACCGGTACTGTGGTGTATCGGCTTGATACTGGGTGGTAAGAGAGGCGATAGACGGACAGCGTCGGGTAACACTTTCCTGTAAGGCACGAATAGCCTGCTGCATCTCCGTACCGCCTACTCCCTTACGATCTTCCAGTTCCAACTCCAGTCCACCGGCATTTCCCAGTCCGGGAATCGGAGGAGACACCAATGCGTAGCAGTTGGCTTGCGGCACCATCAGATAGGCCTCTTTATTAAAACGCTCCACCACAGACTGAGCACTGTGCGACTTGCCTTTGCGTTTGTTCCAATCTTTGAGTATCACAAAGTAAGTAGAAGCGTTGGACTGTTGTCCGCCCCCCAATAGACTAAAACCCGCCATTGCGACAAAACTCTCCACCTCCGGATAGGTACGCAGCAATGCATCCACCTCTTGATTAACAGACTTTGTTCGATTGAGCGAAGAGGAAGGGGGCAACTGTACGGCAACAATGAAGTAACCATTGTCCTCATCGGGAAGAAACGTGGTGGGCCAACGCATAAACAACCAACCGGCTAACACCGTCATAACAACAAAGCTAACGGCAGCCAACGCACGTTGCCGCAAAAGGAAATGCATGGCAGCATCGAAACCGATTTGCACCTTATTATATATAGAGTCGAACATTCGGATGACAAACGAAGGTCTTCGATCTCCCCCAGCCTCATCGGGACGCAAGAGTAGAGCACAGAGTGCCGGAGAAAGCGTCAAAGAGTTGAAACCACTGATAACGGTAGAAATGGCTATCGTCATAGCAAACTGTTTATACAACTGCCCCATAATACCCGCCATAAAAATAGTAGGCACAAATACCGCCAACAACACCAATACCACACCTATGATAGGACCGGTAATCTCCGCCATAGCCGCTTTCACCGCTTCACGTGCCGTAGCATAACGTCCGGTTGCCAACAGACGAGTAGCATTCTCGGTCACCACAATAGCATCGTCCACCACTATTGCTATGGCAAGTATCAATCCAAAGAGAGTCAATGTATTAATAGAAAAGCCCAAGAGTTCCATAAATGCCAATGTACCGATAAGCGATACCGGAATGGTGATACAAGGAATAAGCGTAGCACGCAGGTTTTGAAGGAAGAAAAAGATAACAAGAACCACCAAAACAGTAGCCTCCAACAACGTCTTTAAAACCTCCACTATAGAACTATGTACCACCTTGGTCGTATCCAAGGCAATATCATAAGTCACCCCCGGAGGCAAGTCCTCCTTCCACTCCTCCATTTTGGCACGCACGGCATCTGCCACATCGGTAGCATTGCTACCCGGAGTCTGATAGATAGCCATCACGGCAGCATCCTTCCCTCGTACCGTCGATGACATATTGTACGCTTGACTACCCAATTCCACCCGAGCCACATCGGCAATACGAAGGAAATTACCCGTATCATCCACTTTTATGGCAATATTACCGAACTCCTCGGGAGTCGTAAGACGTCCGCGTACGGTGAGAGGATACTCAAAATCAGGTTCCTGTGTCTGTAAACTATTATCGAAACTCACCCCCACACTACCCGCCGACACAGCCATATTCTGCTGAGTAATGGCGTTCAACACCTCCGCAGCCGTCACCCCACGTATACGCATCTGCTCGGGATTAAGCCATACGCGCATAGAGTAATTACCCACACCCATCACCTGCACATCGCCCACACCGGGAACACGTGTCAGAGGATTAACGAGTTGCAAACGAGCATAGTTACTCAAATAGAGTCCGGATTGCTCATCATCACCGGTGAGCGTCACCAAAAGGACAATATTACCCGACTGTTTGCGCACAGTAACGCCCTGTTTGTTAACCGCATCGGGCAGTGTAGAGGTTATCTGATTCACACGATTTTGCACCTGCACCATTGCCATATCCACATCCGTCCCCACCTCGAACGTAACCGTTAGGGTATATTGACCGGAAGAGGTACTGGAAGAAGACATATACATCATCCCCTCCACACCGTTCACTTGCTGTTCGATAGGGATACCGACCGTTTGTGCTACCGTTGTAGCATTGGCTCCGGGGTAGGTAGTAGACACCTGTACCGTGGGAGGAGTAATGTCGGGAAACTGACTCACAGGCAACAAGAAGAGAGCCACACTGCCGGCAACAATAAGGAGCAACGACAGTACAGTGGCAAAGATGGGTCTATCAATGAAGAAGTCTGTAAAACGCATATTATAATAGGTATTAAGGGGTCAATACAGGAGATATGGTCATGCCATCGCGCACCTTCAGGAGCGCTTGGGTCACATAGCGTTCATTCGGTTGCAATCCGTGAGTCACCATACGAAGAGAATCGTCAATCAATTGACCGGTCTTAATGGTACGATACATCACCCGGTTGGAATCGTTGACCACGTAGAGAAACTTCCCCTGCTGGTCAACACCTATTGAAGCATCGCGCACAAGTATTGCACGGGACTCCTGAGCATAAGGTAGGGTAACGGTAACGAAAGCCCCCGACTTCAACAGTCCATCCGGATTGGCAAGATCGGCACGTACGGTACGAGTGCCGGTAGTCATGGACACATTGGGCGAACGATAGTCGATGTGCGCCTTTCGAGGAAGTTCGGTACCATCGTCCAGATGCACCGTCACTATCGAAAAGGTATCACGAACGGCATCCTCCGATAGAGCACTCCCGGGGATAGAAAAGTAGCAATACATGGTGTCATCCTTGTAAAGAGTCCCCAAGGTAACGGGCGATGATGCCCCATTGATATACGCTCCCGCCGAGTAGGCCGCCACCGACATCACACCATTACAAGGAGCTTGCACATAGCAATAGCTCAATGACAAACGTGCCTGGTTCAACGCCGCCCGGCAACTACGCACATTGGCTTCACTCTGCTTCACACTCTCCACAGCCTGTAACAAAGCAATACGACTCACGGCATCGTTCTTTATAGCCTGCTGCATGCGTTCCAAATTCTCCTTGTTGTACGACAGTTCCGCCTCAGCCGTTTGCAGTTTGGCCTCAGCTTGCGTCACGGCATCACGATATGTGTCGGGTTCTATTAGAAAAAGTACGTCTCCCTTCTTTACCCGTGCACCGGGGTCATAATTATTTTTAAGGAGAACACCATTGACACGCGCCACAAGTTGCAAGGTTGCATCGGCACTCAGATAACCCGGATAGGTATGAGTAAGAGTTACGTCACGGACCACCGGCTCGGCAACCGCTACAGGCATAGCCGTCTGTTCCGCACCCTCACCTTCGTTTTTGCATCCCACCATCAGCAAAAGCCATAGGAGGAGAAAGAGTGATTTTCCTTTTTCCATTTTGTCTATTCTTTTTATTATTAATATATTACACTAGTATCCGCCCGACAATGCCTGATACAACTGCACGAGATAAAGCAAACTTGAACCATGCACCTGTGCCAAGTTGCTCTCATACTCCAACAAATTACTCTGAGCATTGAGCACCGTAAGAAAATCCGTAAGCCCCTGTTTGTAAAGCTCCACCGACAGATCAAGCGTTTCACGCCCCTGCGCCACCACCATTCGGAGTTCCACATACTCCTTCACAGCATACTTATACGCAGCCATAGCAGTCTCCACCTCTTGAACCGCCGTAAGCAGCGTTAGATTATACGCATCTATCGCCTCATCGAGCAAAGCACGCTGTACACGATTAGCAGACCTATGTTGCAAACCACTAAAGAAGTTCCAACTCACCGACGGCTCTATACTCCACGTTTGTGAACGCTCCCGAAAGAGATGTCCGAGATGTTCGGCAGCAAATCCGAAACTCCCCGACACATAAAAGGAAGGCCACCATTCCTTACGCGTAGCCCCCAAAGTCTTAGCCTGCGCCTCCACATTCCACTCCGCCGCACGCACATCAGGGCGACGTCGCAACAATCCCGCCGGTATACCCACCCCCACCATTGCCACATAATCAGGCAAATACGACAGAGTAGGTCCATGTCGCCAATTGCCCCATCCCTCGATGGAGTCTGTAGACTGCGCCACATCAACATGCCCCGTAAAGTCCGGCTCAAACACCGGCAGGACAATCCCCAATCGACGACGCATGACATCGGGATACACCCCTGTAAGCACCGCAAGCGTATTGATATATTTATCGATAGATGCCTCCACCGAAGGAATAGAAGACTGCGTACTATAGAGCGAAGACAAGGCCTGCGACACATCCAATCGCGAAGTAAGTCCGGTACGGAAACGCGTCTGCGTAATATTCACCAACCGCCTCTGACTCTTCACATTGTGCAAGAGCACCTCCAACACCTGCTGATTCTCCCTCAGACTAAAGTACGCCGTAGCCACCTGAGCCGCCATAGAAATCATCGTATTCTCATAATCCGCCCGCGAAGCCTGATAAAGAGCCTTATCCGCCAATGCCAAGTCACGCAATCGTCCCAACAAATCCATCTCCCACTGCATGGACACAGAAGTAGAATAGAGTCGCTCCCCCCTACTCCACTTACGCCCCGCATCGAGCGAAAAAGAGGGGGCAAGAGCACCCCACGCATGCTGCATCTGAGCCCTCGCCTGTTCCATCTTACTCATGGCACTCCGTACCGTAGGACTCTGTTCCATGGCCGCATCAAGCAACGAGCACAAAAGGGAGTCACCAAACACCTCCCACCAACGATCATCCACCGGTAATGTCTGCACATAGAGTGCATCCTCCGGCCATGCATCCGGCACATCACCATACGACAACCGTTCTTCGGCCAAACCTTTGCCGCAGCACACACAGAGCATCCATGCCCCCAATAAACATCTTATAAAACGCATAAATAAGTCAATTCTTAGAGTAAATACTGATAAAAGAAGAACAGCATAGGGGCTATATTGTTTTAATTTCGTACCTTTGCAACCAATTTTATAAGATGCCAATTATTTTTTAAGTTTAGGATATGAAAGGATTTCATTTCAAGCCACAGATTATAAACGACTTGCGTCACTATAGCAAGGAGCTTTTTGCTGCCGATGCCATGGCGGGTGTAATTGTGGGAATTGTGGCATTACCTCTAGCTATTGCCTTTGGTATTGCCTCCGGCGTTACGCCCGAGAAAGGTATTATCACCGCCATTGTTGCGGGTTTGCTCATTTCGCTCTTTGGCGGAAGCAAGGTACAAATTGGAGGACCGACTGGTGCCTTCATCGTTATTATCTATGGTATCATACAGCAATATGGCGAGGTAGGTTTGGCCATTGCCACACTCATGGCAGGACTCTTCCTGGTGCTGTTGGGTGTGTTCCGCCTGGGTACCATCATTAAGTACATCCCCTACCCCATCATCATCGGTTTTACAGCGGGTATTGCAGTAACCATCTTCACCACTCAGATAGGTGATATCCTGGGACTTAAGGAGATGGCAATGGACGAAAACGGTGTGCCCTTGCTCAATGCTGCGGGCGAAGTGATTATGAAACCCGTAAAGACACCGGGAGATTTTCTGGGCAAATGGGCGGTATACTTCCGGCACTTGGATTCCATCAATTGGTGGAACTTTGGTACGGCACTGGCGAGTATCCTTATTATAATAGGTTCTCCACTGGTAGTAAAGAAGGTGCCGGGACTGAATAAGATTCCGGGGTCTCTCTACTCCATCATCATCATGACGTTGCTTGTATTGCTGATGAAGCAGGAGGGCATAGAGGGAATCGATACCATTGGTGATCGTTTCAAGATTAAGTCTGAACTGCCCGATTTAGTGGTTCCGCCACTCGATTTCAACACCATCAACAACTTGATTTCACCGGCAATTACCATTGCTGTGTTGGGTGCTATCGAGTCTTTGTTGTCGGCTACGGTGGCTGACGGTGTGATTGGTGCGAAGCACGATTCCAATCAGGAACTTATCGGTCAGGGTATTGCAAACATCATCTCCCCCATCTTTGGTGGTATTCCGGCTACGGGTGCTATCGCTCGTACCATGACCAATATTAACAACGGTGGTAAGACGCCGGTTGCAGGTATTATCCACGCTGCGATTCTTTTACTCATCTTCTTGTTTCTCATGCCGTTAGCACAGTATATCCCGATGAGCTGTTTGGCGGGTGTATTGGTGATTGTGAGCTACAACATGAGTGGATGGCGCACCTTCCGTGAGTTGATGCACAATCCGAAGTCCGATGTAAGTGTACTGCTTATTACCTTCTTCTTGACGGTAATTTTCGACCTTACTATTGCCATCGAGATAGGTTTGATGTTGGCATGCTTGCTCTGCATGCGTCGTATGGCGGAAACCACTCAGGTGAAAGTAATTACCGATGAGATTGACGGTAACGAAGAGAGCGACGTTCAGTTGCACTCCGAAGAGCACTTGGTGATTCCGGAGGGCGTGGAAGTGTATGAGATTAACGGTCCTTACTTCTTCGGTATCGCAAATAAGTTCGAGGAGGTGATGGCGAACATGGGCGAACACCCCAAGGCGCGTATCATTCGCATGCGTAAGGTGCCGTTCATTGATTCTACGGGTCTGCACAACTTGACTTCACTCATCAAGATAAGTCAGAGTGAGGGCATTCAGATAGTTCTTTCAGGTGTAAACGACAAGGTACGTGACGCTCTTCATAAGGGTGGTTATGACAAGTTGATTGGCGAGGAATTCATCTGCAGCAACATCAACGAAGCACTGGAAACGGCCAATCGTTTTCTCGCAAAGGCCTAAAGATTTAACGGAATAGAGATAATTTAAATCCCCCTGCACGAATGAATCTTCATCGATGCAGGGGGATTTTCTTTATGACTTACTTCATATCGTGATTCATCATGCGATATTCCGCCATCTTTTCGTATTTGGTTCCCGGTCTACCGTAATTAGCATAAGGATAGATGGAGATACCTCCACGCGGAGTGAATATACCAACCACCTCTATATACTTGGGATCCATCAGTTGGATAAGATCCTTCATGATGGTGTTCACACAGTCTTCATGAAAATCACCGTGGTTGCGAAAGCTGAAAAGATAGAGCTTCAAACTCTTACTCTCCACCATACGCACATCCGGAATGTAGCGAATGATTATCTCGGCAAAATCCGGTTGACCGGTAATGGGGCACAGCGATGTAAACTCGGGACAGTTAAACCGAACCCAATAGTCGTTGCCCTGATGCTTGTTCTCGAAGCTTTCCAACACCTCGGGAGCGTAGTCCTGACGATATTCCGTCTTGCGTCCCAATTGCTGCAAGCCCTCTTGTTCTCTGTTGTTACTCATACTATTTCTTTTTTGATGCCAAATATTTTTCCAATCCCTCACGTCGCAGTTTGCAAGCCGGACAGTGGCCACAGCCATCCCCCTGCACACCATTGTAGCACGTCATCGTCTTGGTACGTACCAAGTCCAATACCCCCAATTCATCGGCCAGCGCCCAAGTTTCGCATTTATCAATCCACATGAGTGGAGTGTGAATAACGAACTGCTCCTCCATCGCCAAATTGAGAGTGACATTCAGACTCTTGATGAAGGCATCGCGACAATCGGGATACCCGCTGAAGTCTGTCTGCGACACACCCGTAACGATGTGCTGTATACCATATTCTCGGGCATACACGGCCGCTATACTCAGGAAGAACAAGTTGCGTCCCGGAACGAACGTATTCGGAAAACTATCCGCCGGTTTCTCGGCATCCATTACCACCGTAGTGTCGGTGAGCGAACATCCACTGGAGAGTGCACTAATAAAAGAAACATCCTTCACCTCGAAGGGAACCCCCGCTTCGTCAGCTATCTCGCGCGCCAACTCCACCTCGCGAGCATGTTTTTGACCATAGAGAAAACTCAGCGCGCGCACCTCCTTGAAGTGTGCCTTTGCCCAAAACAGACAGGTGGTACTGTCCTGACCGCCACTGAACACCACCAGTGCGGCATCTTTATTCATTTTGTTATCCATAATACAGTTTTTTACATATCCCCTATCTTCCAAAACTTATAGGAAACGCCCTCGTCATAAACATCGGTTGCTTCCATACGCTTTACAAACTTCACCACACGAATGGTAACGGGCAGTGCCACCACCTCGTAGAGTGTCTTGGCCACCACCTGAATAGCCATGAGTTTGAAGAGTTCCGGTACAGGCATAAGTCCATAGAATGCTATGGGGAAGAAGATGAGAGAATCGGCACTCTCACCCACCACAGTCGACCAGATGGCACGTGCAGAGAAATGCTTTCCTCCGCTCATTATCTTCATCTTACTCATAACGTATGCGTTGAGGAAAGAGCCGACCAAGAAGGCGGTCAAGCTAGCGACCGTGATGCGGGGAGCCAAACCGAACACAAAGTTGAAAGCTTCCTCGCCCTCCCAGTAGGGAGCTGCAGGGATGGCTACCGCCAACTGCCCCAAAGCCACCACCATGAAGTTCATCAAGAAACCCATCCAAATGATAAGGCGCGCCTTACGATAACCCCATACTTCGGCTATGCAATCGTTGATAATGTAAGAAATGGGAAAGACCATGAAACCCGCGGTCATAGAGATAGGACCAACCTGCAATACTTTGGTTTCAAGAAGATTCGCTGCCACAAGGCACGTACAGAAGAGTATCCCCATAAACATGAAGGACACAGAAACGTTTTGCTGTTTCATACGCTAGTTTTAATGTTTTATCGGGAGGTGTTCTAGGACTCCCGGGTTACTAAGATTCTTTTAATTCGGCTGCAAAGGTACGCTTTTTTCCCGATATACACGTCATTTTTCGAAAAGATATAGTCCGGAAGACGTTAATTACACCCAAAAAACCGGATACAAATTGCTATTCTAATAAAAAGATGTACCTTTGCACGCCGATTTATTTACCGGACACAATAAAAGAATAAAGTATGAAAAGAACAACTACTATGCTGCTTCTGGCAGCGGTTATGTGTATGTTCACTGCATGCACACCATTGGGCACCTCACTGCTCACACAGGGAAACAAGAACGGTTCTATTGTAAACAACTTACAACAGGCTACCGGAAATACGCTACAGAACTACATCGGGCAAGCGAACGGAATCTCCAATAATGTTCCCGTTCAAAACAATCAAGGAAATGCGAACAATGGATTTGCCATCGGTAACACAAACGCCGGGCAAAACGTAAACAACCAGAATGTGCAGAACAGCCAAAACGTTCCAATCAATCAGAACGCCGCAAACAGCACACTGAGTGGCATCATCG
>CAYSOK010000037.1:0-12454 GCA_964432645.1 uncultured Bacteroidaceae bacterium
GTTCGGACTAAATGCCGTGTGGTTGTGCATGCCGATAGCCGACACCTTGGCGTGTTTTTGTGCCATGTATCTCCTCCATAGATGGCATGTAAAGAGTGGAAGCATCCGCAAATGACTCAAGTTTCGTTGTTGTTTAAACAAACGTATAACAAACCACAAATTACGCATCACATTTTTAAACAAAATCTTAAAACACTGTAAATTTATCAGAAATGTAATTTTAAAGAAAATTCATGTTATTCGCCTATAAACAAGGAGAATAACACCAAGCAAAACAAACTTTTTCTACCGACACATTATCACATTTTATGATTTTACGAAAAAAACAAGACTTTTTTCTTGGAACTATTACAGAAAAGTTGTAACTTTGCACCCATAAAGAGACAAGAATCTTGTGGAGAACGAGATAATTTGTTGAAACTTAAATAATTAATACTACGTGTAAGCACGTAAGACACCACTCCGATACAAACGAAGTGTGTGTTGGCGGTGCATATCACCAAAGGAGGACTTTTTGCATGGCTATGACGGCAAGAAAATATAATCTCTTGTGGCTCTTCGGAGTGGTTCTCTTTGTTCTTTTGGGACTGTTCATACTCAAATTTTACCCCAAAGAACAGAGACAGGGAGATATTCTCGTCATTTGGCCCCTCGACGAAAAAGAAAAAGTCTATCAGAAGTGGAACGACCAACTCGAAGACTCCCTCAGGAGCAACGGGTTCAACGTCAACGTACACTACCTCTACCTCTCCTGGGACCTCGGGCACAAAGAACTCCGCCGCTTCCAGATGCTGCGCGACACCCTCCGCAACATGGAACAGCGCGGACAACGCCCCCAACTCATCCTCACCTATGGAGACATGCCCACCTACGCCGTAGCCGCCAACCAATACAGCAGCTACCGCCAAATCCCCGTAGTCTTCTTCGGAACACACTTCCCCAACTACGAGGGACTCAAAGAACGTTTTCACAAGAACATGACCGGACTCGTAGACTCCGTACACATCAAGCAAAACCTCGACCTCATAGACGATGTGATGCACAAACGTATGGTAGTCACACAATTGGAGTGGAGCCTCAGCTGGTGCGACAGCCTCCTCCGCCAATCCTTCGACAAGCAGATGGAGCAACTCGACACCACCGAATACTTCAACATGATGAAGCTCGACAAATCCGGCAAACAGATACTCGCAAATAATGGTAAAAAGATGTTTTATGCCCTGTCCGTAAACTCCCCCGACTGCAATTGGGGCGATAACGGCCAGGGCTTTACCGCCGACTTCAACTTCTCCGGTCGTAGCCGTACCGTCACTCTGCAAACCAAGTACGACTACTACTGCTACTCCAAACATATGGACGAACCCTGTTCGCTCTTTTTCACCACCAAGGCGCAACACTTCGAAACCAACGACAGCTGCGCCGGCGGTTACTTTGCACGCTTCCGCACACAGCTCCACGAGGTGATGCAATACTACGTCATCCCCATCCTCCGCGACGACATGCAGCCCTGGCAACTCCCCATGCGCCAGCACAGTATGGGCTATTATATCTCCTGGAAAGCCTTCCGCAACTCCGGCATGCGACTCTCCGACCTACCCCCATACGTCACCATCTGCAACGTCACCTTCGCCGACCGTCACCCCATCTTGGCAGGATTCCTCTTCCGCATGTTCTGGTTCCTGATCGTCATAGCCATCGTAATACTCCACTACGTGTTCTATCGCGAAAACCTACGACTCGCCAAGCAAAAAGAGATGCGCCGACGCCACAACCTGGAACTCATAGAACGCCGCCGCGAACTCGAAGTGATGCTCTCCAACTCCCAGACCATCACCTGCCGCGCCGTGGGCGATAAGATACTCGTCACCCACTCCCTGCGCCCCGAATACACCGGTCACGCCTATCAAATCTCCTACGAAGAGGCCGCTCAGTGCGTAGACGAATACTACCGCAAAAACGTGGGCGAAATCATGCGTACCAAAGAACCCGGCAACTACGCCGTACAATTCCGCGGCATGTTCTTCACCGAAGTGGCTCACTGGTACGAGATGCGCATGAACGTACGCAACACCCCCAACGGACTGGAGAAATCCGGTATCGTAGTCGTCATCGACGGCATCAAGAAAGAAGAAGCTATGCTCCTCGAAGCCCATCGCCGCAAGCTCAACGCCCAAGAACGCGACAACTTCATCAACGAGATGAGCCACGAGATACGAACCCCCCTCAACGCCATCGTAGGATTCTCACAAATCCTCACCACCCCCGGCATGGAGTTCACCGACGAAGAGTTCGAAACCTTCCGCGAAACCATAGAGACCAACAACAAACGATTGTTGCAACTCATTGAAAATATGCTCACCATCGCCCACTTGCGCAATGCCTCCGTGGCTCTACACTTCCGCCAAGTGTCCGTGAGCGAAACGGTCGAGAAAGTAATCAACGACTTCAACGAGGAAGCCGACGAGAAGCACATCAGCCTAACAAAAGACGGTCCCGAAGATACCCAAATCATCGCCGACCCCACCGCCTTCGAAGTGGTACTCAGCAACCTGGTGAGCAACGCCGTCAAGTTCAACCGCGAACACGGCGCCGCCACCGTCAGCTGGTACGAAGACACCGATGCCGTCACCCTCCGCATCGCCGACACCGGTATAGGCATCGCCGCCGAACACATGGACCTCATCTACCACAGATTCTTCAAGGTAGACCCCTTCACCACCGGCACCGGACTGGGACTCTCCCTCGTACGCGAGTTCCTCACCCAGATGGGCGGCGAAATAAACATACAGAGTGAACTCGGTAAGGGCACTCAAGTAACGGTAATATTCAAGAAATCGGAGCAGCATGAAGCGACTAAAGTCTAAACATATTATCCTATTTGTGCTGATGTGCATCGCCTTTGGCGCACTCACAGCCTACAGCACGCACCGCATGGAACGTCGCAACGTCTATGTGCTCACCTGCTTGTCGGGTCGTCGCAGCATCTTCGTCTACGAATCCTTCCGCAAGGTTATCGACGCGGAGTTCGACGACCACAACCGTTATAACCTTACGTATGTCAACCTGAACGCCGGACTCGAAGACTCCACGGTGATACCGCAACTCAAGGAGGAGTTGGAGGAGATGAATCTGCAGGAGAACAAGCCCGACCTCTTCATCGTCTACGGCGATTTCCTCTCCGAAGCCTTGGCGATGGACACCACCGAAATCTTCCGCAAGACCCCAACCGTCTGTATGGGCGTCATCTACCCGGAGTACAAGGGGATACTGATGAACCGCAAGAACGTCACCGGCTTCAAGCTCGAGATAGACATACGTGCCAACCTGCGACTTATGGACGACATGCACTGCGAACGCTGGGTGGTCACCAGTCTTGACACGGGATACATAGACAAGCACCTGCGCTGCATGTTCCGCCGCGATCTGGAGTTGGCCAAGAGCGACTATCGCTTCAACGACGACCTGCTGCATCCCGACCACTACACCAGTCGTTCCGGACGAGACACCTCCGTGATTACACTCATCCCCATCTGCACCGTAGACGAGTCCCTGAACTACACCGACAAAGCCGCCGGAAAGGGCTTCAGTTGGAGCCGCATGTTCTGCTGCATGAACGCACAAGTGTCCTACGTACGACTCAAGTCCGACCCCTTGGCAGACAACGCCTTCAAGCTCTCGCTCGGACGCTATTACGCCGGTGTCCCCGACTTCTTCAACTCCGGAGCCATCGACTTCATGAGCGTCAACGCCGGAGGCTATCTCTGTCCCTTCGATGTCATGGCACAGGAGGTACACCCCGTGGTGGACGGTATCCTTTTCTCCAACCTCACCCCGGGTAGCATCCCTTGGGCGACCCATGAAAACAACTTTTGGTTGGACTGGAAGGTGGTGCAGCACCTCTATCGCTATGCCACCGACTGCCCGCATTACGTCCACTTTGTCAATCTCCCCTGGATGTATCAATCCCCCGCCCACTATTGGCTGTGGAACACCGGACTCCCCTGGGTACTGGCAGTTATCTTCCTGGTAGGCATCTTTATACCGGTGCGTCTCTACTTGGTGCGTAAGCAGATGGAGCGCAACATAGAGCGGCAGGGCAAGGAGGCCGAGGAGTTGACCCTCCTCATGACCGATATCATGTCCGTCACCGGAGCCTACCTCTGGCGATTGGAGGACGGACGTTTGTCGCTAAACAATCTCACGGTGACGCAGAACTCCATGGTGCGCAGCGACTTGTCGCTCGATGTCTTCTACCGTTATCTACACGAGGAAGACGCCCACAAGTTGCAGCAACTCCTGCAACACTCCACCGATGAGGTGAGCGAAATAGAACTCGCCATGCTCAGTCCGATAACCGGTCATCTGCACTACCTGCACGTCTGCATCAGTCGCGTACACAACATCATGGGCAATCCCTACGCCACCGGCATGTTCTTCTTGATTGACAAGCAGAAGGAACGTCAGCGAGACATCCGCGAGGCGTTTGAGCAGGAGGAGAAATCGCACCTCAAGGAGACCTTCCTGGCGAGCATGGGGCACGAGATACGCACCCCGCTCAATGCCATTGTGGGATTCTCGCGTGTATTAATAGAGGAACGTAAGAACCTCTCCGACGAGGAGTTAGCGACCTTTAGCGATGTCATCAGCCGGAACAACGACCAGTTATTGGAACTTCTCAACGGTGTTATCAACTTCTCGGTAGAGGCAGAGAACAGCATGAAGCCCGTGCTGCAGGAGATAAATGTAGCGGGACTGATGGACGAGCTCTACATGACACACAGTGTGATTGTGCCCTCCTACCTGCAGTTCCGTCTGGAGCGTGGAGATGCCGATGCCTGCATCATGTCCAGTCGCACCAACATGCGCCAGGTGGTTTCCAACATGATGAACAATGCCTGCAAGTTTACCAAGGAGGGCAGCATCACCATGGGGTGGAGCGCCACGGAAGACACCGTCTGCATCTATGTGGAGGACACGGGTGTGGGCGTGAAGGAGGAGGATAAGGAAAAGATATTTTCAAAATTCTATAAGACAGATAGTACGACCGAGGGTGCCGGCATAGGTCTCCCGCTTTGCAAAAAGTTGGTGACGGGCATGGGGGGCACCATTGGCGTAGAGAGTACATACGGCAAGGGCTCACGGTTTGAGGTGAAACTGCCGCGTGTACAACGAACGAAAATCCTTGCGTCCGAGGTTTCCTGAAAAGAGGGACTGTTAGAATCGATGTGACCCCCGTAGGATGCGAGGAGTGAAGGGTTGTTATATTAGGATAGCAACGGGTGCGCCGGATGTAAAAATCCGACGCACCCAAACTTTTTGTACCCCCCACACAAAAAAAAAGGTGTACGCGCAATCACTGCGAATACACCTCAAATATTTAACTTTTCATATGAGTTCTATAAATCAAATGGATCGAGCCCCTTCTGAGCCTCAACCTCTTCTATTGTCATAGGTTTCACCTTATGACCCAAACGACGGTAACCGTCCGGTGTGATGAGGTAATCCTCCTCATTGCGAATACCGCTGAACGTACGCCATTTGTTTATCTCCTCGTAATTAAGGAATTCCGTAAATTTACCTTCACTTCGCCACTTGTCTATCAACTCCGGAATGAAGTAGATACCCGGTTCCATGGTGAACACAAAGCCCGGTTCCAGCGTGCGACCCAATCGCAAAGACTTGAAGCCAAACTGCGTAGACTTCTCCTTGCCACCGTAACCCACGTACTTCTCACCCAAGCTCTCCATGTCGTGAACATCCAGACCCATCATGTGACCCAAGCCACAAGGCATGAACAGTGCATAAGCACCCGATTCAGCCACCTCGCGCGGATCGCCCTTCACCAGTCCCAGGTCCTTAAGACCACTCGCAATGTTCTCCGCAGCCGTCAAGTGCACCTCGCGGAAATTCTTGCCCGGAGCCAGTGCATGTACGGCAGCCATATGCGCATTGTACAACACATTATATATAAGCTTCTGCTGCTCCGTGAAGTGGTCACCCACAGGCATCGTACTAGAGAGGTCGCCCGCATAGTGACTCTTACCCTCGGCACCCGCATCGAGCAACATCATCTGTCCCTCCTGCATGGTGTTAATCTGTACATGGTTGTGCAGCGTCTGACCGTTGATGCTCGCAATAATCGGGAAGGACAATTCGCCGCCCCCCTTCTGAGCCACTCGCGTGATGGCTGCTGCCACCTCGCGCTCCGTAACACCCGGACGCACCATACGCATGGCTGTGAGGTGCATGTCTACAGAGGTATCCACAGAGTTTTCAATCTCCACAATCTCCTCTGCCGTCTTATGGTTACGCATGTCTGCCACTGCCATGATGAACGGTACACTTGCTTTGGCTGCCTGCTCGCGCGGTGCTATGCCCAACAACTCCTGTAACAATATCTGATTGTCACCACGATAGGGCGGCAGGTAGTGAATGGTCTGTCCTGCCTTCTGTGCCTTCTGCAAATAGGTCGGCAACTCGGACAGCGGGGCCGTGTGCTCCACTCCTACCAACTGAGACTTCTCGTGAATGGTCGGCTGAATACCCATCCATACAATGTCGTCGATGGTCAATTCGTTACCGAAGATTATCTCCTTGTCCGCATCGATATCGATGATGGCGCACAAGCCGGCGTAGTCGGAGTCAAAGTAATAAAGGAATGTGGAATCCTGACGGAAGGTATAGCCGTTGTCGGCATAGTTCATACCCACCTCGTTGTTTCCAAGGAAAAGCAAGATACCGCTACCTACACGCTTCTTAAGCTCGGCGCGGCGCTGTATGTATGTCTCTTTTGCAAACATAGTCGTTTAATTTGTTTTGAAGTTCGAGCAAAGGTACAAATTATTTTGAAGTTTGATGTCTTTTTATCGCAAAAAATGGCAAAAAGAAAGATATTTTATCCTTTTAACGATAAATAGGGATTAAAAGTGCCCTTATTTGGAAAGAATAGTGTAATATTGTAGCCCGAAACTAGAAATCAGGACCTAAAACAATGATAAACTTTGAGCTTCCGGACAGTTCCATGATGGAACAGACTGAGTGGGTGAGCGGGGTGGTTCACAGCTTGCTCTTCCTCTTTTTCCCCGTAACGCTGGGGGGGACCTTGGTGTGTACGTTGCGCCAAACCTTCTTACGGCGTGAGATGAACAACGATGAGTTTGCACGTTGGCGCCACATCCTCTACTATCTTATCGGTGCCTTAGCGGTGCTCCTCGGCATGAGCATTCTTCTGGCGCTCGCCACCCACGGCAGCATGTTGCTGTACATGGGCGAACCCCTGGCTCCCTTCCTTCTCTTCGGCATTCTGGGATTGCTGTTGCTCACCGTGGTACCCATCTTCACCGGAGGCAAGCGCAAGAAGCGTTTTCGAGCGCTTCGATACTGGATGATGTCTCTCGGACTGCTCCTACTCTCCTTGTCGTATCTCGGTGCCGATGCTTGGTGCGCGCATCCCGTGGGGGCGCAGTTCGATATCGCCACCTTATCTTATAAGGTAGATGACTACGGTGCCATCCTCTTGAACCCCACCGCTTGGTTGCGTGGAGTGCAACTCCTCATCACCTCCTTTCTTTCGGGCATGGTGCTATTGGGGATGCTGAGTCCCTCCCGCCGCAACGCCCTGCGCGTTCTGGCAACGGTACTCCTGCTCGCGGCGTGCGTAGGCATGGACTATCTGTTGTTGCAAAACGAGACCGAAGAACGCCCCTACACGGCGGCAGTGCTCAAGGGGGATCCTTTTTACAGATACGGAGCCTTGCGCGTCATCCCCGTGCGGATAGACACAGCGCGTAAGACGGTGCTCGACCCCATAAATTATTACAACGGGAAGCAATACATGAACCTGGAGGCCATGCGTCGCAGCGAGGAGCACTTTGTGCGCCATCGTTCCACCATGGGATATTCGGCATATAGCAATCCCCGGCAGTATCTGCCGCCCCGGGATGCTCTTTATTATGCTTCGCGCATACATCTCTATGCGCTATTGGTGCTGTTGGTATTGACGGTGGTGAACGGCTACGAGAGGAGTCGCACGGGTATAGGTCTCACCACGGGGCTGCTGGCGGCTATGACGGTGAGCGGTTCGCTGTTGTGGGTGTTTCATCAGTCGGATATGCCCTGGATAGTGCATGAGCAACTCACCACCGCTTCCATCGTGCAGAGTCACTACTATGCGCCGCTCACGATTGTGGGTAGGGTGCTGTTTGCCTTCTTCATGGTGCTTCTTCTGTTCTTCCTTATTTATTTAAAGCAACAACGAAATTATACGCAAAAATGATGATAGAACCCTCTTTGCTTCGCATGGCTGCCTGGGTCATTGTGACTCTGTGTGCGGCTCTTTTCTCTTCCACTCTGTTTACGCAGGGGGTGTATGGCCATCTGTTCCTCTTGAGGGAGCACACCAAGACGCGTTGGTTGTTGGGGCGTTTGCGTCCCATGAGCAAGTTTATGGTGTTGTTGTATCTGCTCACGCTCTCGCTCATTGCCATCGCTTTTCCGTTGTTTGGATTGGTTTCTTTTTCAGCCGGATATGCGTTTTGGTTGTTGTTCCTGCTGTTGTTATTGTTGCAGTCTGCCAATGTGCTGTCGGAGTGGTTCCCGGGGTATATGTATATACAGGGTGTATTAGGTTGGTTCACGCCTTTCTTGTTCGGTTGTTTTCTAGCGTCGTGTTTCAACGGGGTACATTATTATTATCCCGAGCAGTGGCATGGAGTTTATCTTCAGCAGTATTATTGGACAAACGATTCGTGTGGATTGGATGTGCTTTTGAATCCCTGGAACATGGCGTTTGGTTTCTTCTATACCGCCTTCACCGGGCATGTAGGTTTCTTGTATCTCTTGCGGAGTGTGTCGAGTGGCAGTCAGTTTCGCAAGGGGTGGAAGCAGCTTTTCCGTTTGGAGTTGATGGTGTGTATTGTGTTTTTGTTGGTATGGATGTATCGCATGGTGATGGTGAAGGGATACGGCATGGATGATGAGACGAAGTCGATTCAGCTCATTCCTCACTTGTTGTATCGTGTGATAGTGGACAATCGTTGGATACTGATTCTGTTATTATTAGGAGTATTGGGTATTCTCACGGGCATGGGTCAATCGTTCCGTAGGCTTTTCTGCAACGCTGCGTTTCAGTGGTCGGTAGGGGGTGGATTTGTCCTCATGGTGGGTATGATGATGTTGTTGAGCAACGATCAGCTTTCTTTCTACCCGTCTTCTTATCAGGCTTCGTTGTCGATTACATTGTCGGGCAGTGCCGCTTCTTCCGGGGTGTTGATATGGTTTGTCCCGATTGGTGGTATAGTATTGCTCCTCAGCATGTTGTTTGTATGGATATTGTTTCATCGTTTGTTGAAAAAGTAACATCCCCCCCCAACTATCGCACAAAAATCGAACGAATATTTGGAAGATTGTTGTAAACATTGTAACTTTGCAGAGTGTTAACATTCAATTTAGTATTACATGAGATCTAAAGTTATATGCCAAATCTGTATGATTCTGGCGCTCTTCGCCCCAAAAAGCGCTGTCGCACAAACAAATAGCAACGACAGCATCGGGCACAACTACGTGGCGTACGACCAACGTACCGGCAACGAATCCATTGTCTATTTCACTCGCAAACTAAATCCCGAAGGACTCATCCAAGCCTACGAACAAGTGAGTGGAGCCATCGAAGGAAAAGTAGCGGTAAAGCTACACACCGGCGAACAACACGGCCCCAACATCATCCCGCGCGAATGGGTGAAACAACTGTTTGACAAGGATTTAAAAGATGCCACCATCGTAGAGACCAACACCTACTACCAAGGCGACCGATACACCACCGAACAACATCGTAAGACCATCGACGTCAACGGATGGACCTTCAGTCCCGTGGACATTCTCGACGAAGAGGGCACCGCACTCTTCCCCGTAAAAGGCGGTAAATGGTTTGAGAACATGTCGGTAGGAGGACATCTCGGCAACTACAGTTCACTGGTCGTACTCACCCACTTCAAGGGACACACCATGGGCGGATTCGGCGGTAGCAATAAGAATATAGGTATAGGATGCGCGGACGGACGCGTGGGAAAGGCGTGGATTCACTCCGGCATAAACGCCGAGAGACCCTGGACCATCCACGAAGATGAACTGATGGAACGCATGACCGAATCCACAAAGTCCGTAGTGGACCACTTCGGAAAACACATCACCTACGTAAACGTGATGCGCAACATGTCGGTGGACTGTGACTGCGCCGGAGTGACTGCCGCTCCGGTCGTTACGCCCAATGTAGGTATACTCTCGTCTACGGATATCCTGGCACTCGACCAAGCGTGTGTCGACCTGATATATGCCATGACCGAGGCGGAACATCACGACCTTGTGGAACGTATTGAAACGCGCCACGGTCTGCGCCAACTGACGTATATGAAACAACTGGGTATGGGCAACAACAAATACATCCTTATCGACCTGGACAACGGCGGCAAACGCATCACTCCGGCAGAGGCTGTTGAGGGATTAAAACCGTTCGTCAATCATGAATAAATACATCGCTCTTCTTATATCTGTGGCAGCTGTTGGTTCGGCAACGGCTGCCACACCTATTCTTGTCGACACGCTGGAAACCAAGCACTTTGACGAGGTGGTAGTGACCGGAACAAACCGTGCCATCGGCCGTTCGCTTCTCCCCTATTCCGTGTCTACGGTCGATGCTTCCGCTCTGGAAGCCACCGGACAGGGGCAACTTCTCTCTGCCCTCTCCGGACGTATCCCAAGTATGTTCGTCTCCGAACGCAACATCTTTGGCTTTGGCGTGAGCAACGGCGGTTCGGGGGGTATTAAAATCCGCGGCGTAGGCGGTTCGCCAACCAACGCGGTGCTGATGATGGTGGACGGTCAACCGCAGTTTGCGGGCATCTACTCGCACCATGTAGCAGACTTCTACGAAACAGAGTATGTGGACCATGTGGAGGTGTTGCGCGGTCCCGGTTCGGTGCTGTACGGTTCCAATGCCATGGGGGGTGTCATCAACGTCATCACCAAGAGCGCCCGGGAGAAGGGGGTGCATACCTCTCTCTCCTCTCAATACGGTTCCTACAACACCTGGCGGACATCGCTCTCCAACACCACGCGTTTCGGCAAGTTCTCGTCTCTTGTCAACTTGAGCTACGACCGCACGGACGGCACGCAGGATCATTTCGACTTCAATCAGAGGAGTTTATACGCCAAGGTGGGATATGATTTTAGCGACCGTTGGAACGTCCGGGCAGACTATTCGTTGATGAATTTCATCGGCAACGACCCCATCTATGCCACGCTGTCCAATCCGGAATCTACGGACATTTATCACCAAAACATCACGCGCGGTGAGACTTCTGTGACAGCGTCCAATCACTATCTCAACACGGATGGTAGTGTGCGTGTCTACTACAGTTACGGCAATCACTACATAGATGACCCACGTCATTTTCACAGTCTTGACGACCGCTTGGGGGTATTGGCATATCAGAACTTCACGCCGTGGTGCCATGCGGCGGCGACCGTAGGTTTTGATTTCGACACCTACACCGGTAGAATCCCCATGTCGGGAGGTACGGCACACAAGGAGGGTTCCATGTCGACCATCAGCCGCAAGCGTATCACGGAGTATTCACCATACGTCACCTTGGCACAGAGGTTGCTCAAGGGAGCATTGACGCTGAATGCAGGTCTTCGCATGGCGAACAGTGATATGTTTGACACTCAGTGGATTCCGCAAGGTGGTGTGGTAGTGCATCCGGGGTGTGGATGGACGTTGAAAGGTTCAGTAGCAAAGGGATATCGCAATCCTTCGTTCCGTGAGTTGTATCTATATCGCACGGCAAACGAGGAGCTACGTCCGGAGAACATGGTCAATTACGAAGTGACTGTAGGGAAGCATTTTTCAAGATATTTCGGTTTCGATGTCACAGGCTATTTCAGTGAAGGTAGCAACATGATTGAGACATTGAACATGAAGAATGTGAATACGGGTAGTTTCATCAACAAGGGTATTGAGGTGAGCATGGAGAGTCGTCCGGTGAACACGTTGATGCTTCACGCGTCATACAGTTATATGCACACGAGTTTGGATCATCTGACGGCGGCACCGAAGAATCAATATTTCGTAGGTGCGTCATGGAGATTGGTTCCGAAGTTACTGATGGACATTCAGTTGCGCGGTATTGGCGGTTTGTATGTAGGAGAGGACGTAAAGAATCAGAACTATGCGTTGCTCAATCTAAAAGCGACCTACAGTCCCATGACATGGTTGGATGTATTTGCGCATTTTGACAATCTCACGGATACGAAATACACCATCAATCGCGGATACGAAATGCCGGGATTCACGGCGATGTTTGGATTTAAAGTAAAGATGTAAACATCCCCACATATTGGCGTAAACAACTACGATAGAGCCATCCACAGTGTAGGGACGTTTCGTGGAACGTCCTCA
>CAYSOK010000038.1:0-12445 GCA_964432645.1 uncultured Bacteroidaceae bacterium
ACGAAACTAGAGTAAAAGAAAATAAAATAAAGAGAAAAGTACCCGTAAATGCTCTTTTTTAACTAACTTTGCCCCAAAGAAAATAAGAATAAAATGGAATTTCATTACGACGTACTCATCATCGGAGGCGGACACGCCGGATGCGAAGCAGCCGCTGCCGCAGCAAACATGGGGGCCAAAACATGCCTCATAACAATGGACATGAACAAGATTGCACAAATGAGCTGCAATCCCGCCGTAGGAGGCATAGCCAAAGGACAAATCGTGCGCGAAATAGACGCACTCGGAGGCAGCATGGGACTCGTGACCGACCGCACCTCCATACAATTCCGCATGCTCAACCGCTCCAAAGGACCCGCCATGTGGAGCCCACGAGCACAATGCGACCGAGCCAAATTCATCACCCAATGGCGCACCGTGCTAGAAAACACACCCAACCTAAACATCTGGCAAGACCAAGCCAAAGAACTACTCGTGGAAAACGGTGAAGCCATCGGCATACGCACCATGTGGGACGTGGAATTCTACGCCAAAAGCATCGTCATAACCGCCGGAACCTTCCTCAACGGACTGATGCACATAGGACGCAACAAACTGCCCGGCGGACGCATGGCAGAACCCGCAGCCTATCACCTCACCGAATCCATCACCCAACACGGCATACGAGCAGAACGCATGAAGACCGGAACACCCGTGCGAATCGACGCCCGCAGCGTACACTTCGAAGACATGGAAGAACAACCCGGCGACGAAGGACGCGGATGCTTCTCCTACATGAGCATAGAGAAAAAACTCAAACAACTCCCCTGCTGGATCTGCTACACCAACGAAGAAGTACACAACACCCTCCGCAGCGGACTCGCCGACTCCCCCCTCTACAACGGACAAATCCAGAGCATCGGCCCACGATACTGCCCAAGCATCGAAACCAAGCTCGTCACCTTCCCCGACCGAGACAGACACCAACTCTTCCTCGAACCCGAAGGTGAAAGCACACAAGAAATGTACCTCAACGGCTTCTCCTCAAGCCTACCCATGGACGTGCAACTCGACGCACTCCGCAAGATAAAAGCCTTCCGCGATCTGGTGGTATATCGCCCCGGATACGCCATAGAATACGATTTCTTCGACCCCACACAACTAGACCACTCCCTGGAATCAAAAATCCTCCCCGGACTCTTCTTCGCCGGACAAGTGAACGGAACCACCGGATATGAAGAAGCCGGAGGACAAGGCACCGTTGCCGGCATTAACGCCGCCCTCAAGGCTGGAGGAAGCAAACCCTTCGTCATGGGACGCGACGAATCCTACATAGGCGTACTCATAGACGACCTCGTGACCAAAGGCGTGGACGAACCCTACCGCATGTTCACCTCACGCGCCGAATACCGCATACTCCTACGACAGGACGATGCCGATGCACGACTCACCGAGCGCTCCTACCACATGGGACTCGCCACCCGCGAACGCTATGACGCATGGATGCAAAAGAAGGAAGAGATGCAACGACTCCTCTCCTTCTGCGAAAACTTCTCCGTGAAACCCGCCCTCATCAACGGTGCCCTGGAACAAATGAGCACCACCCCACTCGAACGCGGTTGCAAACTGGTGGACCTCGTAGGACGCCCACAACTCAACATACGAATGCTCGCCGATGCCATCCCCGCCCTCCGCGAGGAAATCGACAAGACCCCCAACCGCACCGAAGAGATTGTAGAAGCCACGGAAATCGCCATCAAGTACAAGGGCTACATAGAACGCGAGCGACAGAACGCAGAGAAGATGCAACGCCTGGAACGTATACGCATCAAAGGACACTTCGACTACCCGGCGATGAACTCCCTCTCCACCGAAGCCCGCCAAAAACTCGCCAAGATAGACCCCGAAACCCTGGCACAAGCCAGCCGAATACCCGGCGTTTCCCCTAGCGATATCAACGTACTTTTGGTACTCATGGGCAGATAGTACAATATCAGTCCCTTGAGTGTTCCACGTGAAACATATTATTAAACAAAACAACATAAATGGCTATTTTATAATGGATAAAGAATTATTGTTAAAGAATTTGAGAAATGTTCCGGACTTTCCTATTCCGGGAATACAGTTTAAGGATGTGAGCACGATGTTCAAGAACGATGCGTGCCTTGCCGAGATGGTGGACGAGCTTTATGAGCGCTACAAGGACAAGGGTATCACGAAGGTGGTGGGCATAGAGTCTCGTGGTTTTGTGCTGGGTGGTGCGTTGGCGTATCGCTTGGGTGCGGGTTTTGTGATGTGTCGCAAACCGGGCAAACTTCCGGCTGAAACGCTCAAGGAGAGCTACGAGAAGGAGTATGGTATCGATACTATCGAGATTCACAAGGATGCTATCGACGAGAACGATGTGGTGCTGTTGCACGATGATCTCTTGGCTACGGGTGGCTCCATGAAGGCTGCGTACAATCTGGTGCAGCATTTCCATCCCAAGAAGACGTACATCAATTTCATCATCGAACTGAAGATTGAGGGGCTGGACGGTAGAGCGGTATTTGACGATTCTACCGAGGTGGATACGCTGCTAACGATTGATTAAGGACGAAAATTATCGGTTATGTCAAGTGCTATTGATAATCCGAAATGGGAGTACTTACTGGGGATTGTCCGGAACCTTCCGGAGTCTCCGGGGTGCTACCAGTATCTCGATGAAACGGGAAAAATCATCTATGTGGGCAAGGCGAAGAACTTGCGCAATCGGGTGAGTTCCTACTTTAATCGGGACAACGGGCAGACGTACAAGACGGCGCTCTTGGTGCGGAAGATTCGCGATATAAAATATATTGTGGTAAATACGGAGACGGATGCGTTGTTGCTGGAGAATAATCTTATCAAGAAGCACAAACCGCATTATAATATCTTGCTGAAGGACGATAAGACCTACCCTTCTATCGTGGTGACGAACGAGTATTTTCCGCGTATCTTCAAGACGCGCCATATAGTGAAGGGGGCGGGTACGTACTTTGGTCCGTACAGTCACGTGCCTACGTTGCATGCATTGCTGGATTTGATCAAGCAGTTATATCCGCTGCGCACGTGTCGCACGGTGTTATCGGAAGAGGGCATCAAGGCGAAGCGGTATGAGACGTGTCTGGAGTACCATATCAAGAACTGCAAGGCGCCTTGTATAGGACTTCAATCGCGGGAGGAATATATGGAGAATATCCGCGAGGCTATGGATATTTTGAAGGGTAATACCGGAGATTTGGAGCGAAAATTACAGCAGGAGATGATGCAGTTGGCGGAGGAGATGCGCTTTGAGGAGGCGCAGCAGGTGAAGGTGCGATACACGCTTCTCAAGGAGTATAAGAACCGGAGTGAGGTGGTGAGTTCGGTGATTCACAACGTGGATGTTTTTGCGATAGAAACGGAGGAAAAGGCGGCGTACATCAACTTTCTGCACGTCACGGAGGGGTGCATCACACAGGCGTATACGTTTGAGTATAGGAAGCGCTTGGATGAGTCGGATGCGGATCTTCTGGTGGCGGGCATTCTGGATATGCGGGAACGATATAAAAGCGAGTCACGCGAGGTGATTGTGCCGTTTGAGGTGGAGTTGCCGTGGGAAAATGTCGGTGTTACCGTGCCTCAGAAGGGGGAGAAACGGAAACTTTTGGGTCTTTCCATGTTGAACGTAAAGCAGTATAAGGCGGACCGCATGAAGCAGGCGGATAAGTTGAATCCCGAGCAGCGAAGCATGCGTCTGTTGAAGCAGATTCAGGAGGAGTTGCATTTGCCGAATACGCCCATGCATATTGAGTGTTTTGACAACTCAAACATCAGTGGTACGGATGCTGTGGCGGCGTGCGTGGTGTTTAAGGGGGGCAAACCGGAGAAGAAGGAGTATCGCAAGTTTAATATTAAAACGGTGGAGGGACCGGACGATTATGCGTCAATGCGTGAGGTGGTGTTTCGCCGATATCATCGATTAAAAGAGGAGGGTTCTCCCCTGCCCGATTTGATTATCACGGATGGTGGTAAGGGGCAGATGGAGGTGGTCCGAGAGGTGGTCGAGGAGGAGTTGCACTTGAGCATCCCGATTGCGGGTTTGGCGAAGGACAACAAGCACCGCACGAATGAGTTGTTGTATGGATTTCCGCCGGTTGTAATTGGGATGAAAACGGATTCACCGTTGTTCCACTTGTTGACGAGGATTCAGGACGAGGTGCATCGTTTTGCGATTACGTTCCATAAGGATAAGCGTAGCAAGCGCCAGATTGCATCGGAACTGGATACGATTAAGGGGATTGGACCTACCACCAAAACGGCGTTGCTAACGCATTTTAAGAGCGTGAAACGTATCCGTGAGGCGAGCTTCGAGGAGGTGTCTGCGGTGGTGGGACAGGCCAAGGCGAAGATTCTTCAGGAACATTGGAAATAGGTTTTTGGGGAAGATGAACCCCGGGAGGAACGCTTTGTATTCCATTTTTATGCCGAAACATCGTCTTATATGGAAGAAATTTTGTAAGTTTGCAGAGACTTGTAAAGTATAAATAGAATATGAGAATCGTAATACAACGTGTTAGCAGGGCTTCCGTGACCATCAACGGCACGGTAAAATCGGCCATTGGGCGCGGTTTCTTAATCCTTCTGGGGATTGAGGAGGCCGATACTATGGAGGATGTGGAGTGGCTCTCTCACAAGGTGGCGGGAATACGCTTGTTTGAGGACGAAAACGGGGTGATGAACCGCTCCATTCTGGAGGTAGACGGAGAGCTCTTGGTGGTGAGCCAGTTCACCTTGATGGCGAGCTACAAGAAGGGGAATCGTCCCTCCTACATACGTGCTGCCAAGCACGAGATATCCATTCCGCTCTACGAGGCGTTCTGCCGGGAGCTGAGCCGGGTGTGCGACCGTCCGGTGAGCACAGGGGAGTTTGGGGCAGATATGAAGGTGGAACTGCTCAACGATGGTCCTGTGACCATCTGCATGGATAGTAAGAACAAGGAATAATCGACTAAAAAAGGAGGAATGATATGGAGGAAAAGAACACGCCGTCGGCACACAAGGACCTGACCATACGCGAGGGACAGCTGGCGGTGGACAACTGGATTCACACGTATGGCATACGCTATTTCAGCGAACTTTCCAACCTGGCTTGTCTCACCGAGGAGGTGGGGGAACTGGCGAAGGTGATGGTGCGCAAGTATGGCGACCAGAGCTTCAAGCCTACGGACGAGGACAATCTGGAGGAGGAGATGGGCGATGTGCTGTGGGTGCTCATGTGCCTGGCCAACCAGACGGGCATCGACCTAAACGAGGCGCTGCAAAACAGCTTGGATAAGAAGACCAAAAGAGATATTGAACGGAATAAGAACAACGAAAAATTGAGACAATAATGGCAGAGAATAAGACTACAACAGAGAAACAAGAGTATGTAAACCGCTACGAGCAGGTGCTGAAAGAGCATGCACAGCGGGAGAGCGATGAGCAGGTGAAGGAGATTTGCGCCAAAATCCTGGAGAAGAGTGGTGAGAACAACACCGAGGAGGTGAAGCGTTTCTTGCTTTCGAGCGTGGAACTGACGTCACTCAAAACGGAGGATAGCGATGAGACTATCTTACGCTTGGTGGAGAAGGTGAATGCTTTCGATGATCGTTATCCGCAGTTGCCCAATTTCGCTACCATCTGCGTATATCCGTGCTATGCGGGCATCGTAGCCGACAACTTGGAGGCTGATGGTGTGGAGATTGCGGTCGTTTCGGCGGGTTTCCCTTCTTCTCAGACGTTTATAGAGATTAAGACGACCGAGACAGCACTAGCGCTTAAAGATGGCGCTACAGAGGTGGATATCGTGCAGAGTGTAGGCAAGCTCTTGGCGGGTGACTACGAAGGTGTAGCGGACGAGATTATCGAGATTAAGGAGATGTGTGGTGAGCGCAAGTTGAAGGTGATTCTGGAGACAGGTGTGCTGAAGAGTGCGGATGCGATTAAGAAGTCGAGTGTGATTGCGCTTTACTCGGGTGCTGATTTCATCAAGACGTCTACGGGTAAGGTGGCGATTTCGGCTACTCCGGAGGCGGTGTATGTGATGTGTTGTGCGCTGAAGGAGTATTACGATAAGACGGGTGAGATGCGCGGTATTAAGGTGGCGGGTGGTTTGAACTCCATCGAGGATGCTGTGAATTATTACACGATTGTGAAGGAGGTTTTGGGTGAGAAGTGGTTGTGTAAGGATGGGTTCCGTCTGGGTACGAGCAGACTTGCCAACTTGCTGATTAACGACCTCCTGGGCGAGCAGGCGAATGTGATTTAAGATAAAGAGTTATACAGCGCCGTGAATCCTTAAAACCGGTTCGTGGAGCATACCGCATGGCAATATATACACGTATAATGACCATGCGGAATGTTCCACGAACCGGTTTTTTGAGGACGTTCCACGAAACGTCACTACACGGTGGGTGTCTCGTTATTTCTTGCGCTTTACGACCGCTTCCAGATAGGTTTGAAGCGCGGCTTTGACATCGGATTCGGGAGTGAATTCATCTATCAACGCCAAGGCTTTATTCTTGTATTCTTCCATCACCGCCACTGCATATTCCATGCCACCGTTGGTCTTGGTATACGACACTAGAGACGCTATCTCATCCGGGGTGGCCTCTCCCCTTCTCACCTTCAATGCAATGCCATGATACACCTCGTTGGGGTGTTGCTTCAAGGCTCCTATCACAGGGAGCGTCAACTTGCCTTCCGCCATATCGTTTCCGGTGGGTTTGCCTATTACAGCATCATCGAAATAGTCGAAAATATCGTCACGAATTTGAAAACAAATACCGATATATTCGCCGAATAAACGGGCTTTTTCTACGGAAATACCGCTGTTTTTTGCGGTTTGAACGCCCAATACACAACATGCGGAAAAAAGAGAGGAAGTCTTCTGCTTGACTACATCAAAATATACTAGCTCGTCTATCTCCGCTCTCTCCAGGGTGTCTAACTGAAGGAGTTCGCCTTCGGAGAGAATACGGCCCAACTGAGCCACTTCACGCACCACAGAGATGTTGTGGGTCAACGCTGAGTGATAGAGTGCTTGTGACAGCAAGTAATCGCCCACGAGAACCGCCACCTTATTGTTCATAAGGCTGTTCAAGGAGGGTTGACCACGCCGTTCATCGCTCTCGTCCACCACATCGTCGTGTACGAGACTCGCCGTGTGCAGAAGTTCCATCGCTACGGCCGCATGTAACGACTCCGGAAGGACACCTCCGGCGAGCTTCGAAAAGAGCAAAAGGAGTTGCGGACGCATCATCTTACCCCTACTTTTGGAGATGTGTTGAAGCGCCTGGTTCAGGAGATGATTGGACCCGTTGAGTGATTCCAAGAAGAGATTTTCGTACTCTCTCAACTCTCCTAAAATCGGTTTTTGTATGATATCTAACGTCGATTTCATAATTTCAGTGCAAAGTTAGACAAATAATTGGAGATTTCTCCGTATCTTTACAGCAAAATAACAAAAATATATGGATAAACTTATCTTATTGGACGCTTATGCGATGATTTACCGCATGTATTACGCGTTTATACGTAACCCGAGATTCAATTCGAAGGGGGAGAATACGTCGGCTGTCTTTGGTTTTATGATGGCGCTGAAGGATGTGATTGAGAAGGAACGCCCTACGCATGTGGGGGTGGCATTCGATGTGTCGTCCAAGACTTTTCGACACGAGGCGTATCCGGAGTATAAGGCTACGCGCGAGGAGACGCCGGAGGCCATACGCTATGCCATACCTTATATAAAGAGTATCTTGCGTGCGTACAACATCCCGGTGCTGGAGAAGGCGGGCTTTGAGGCGGACGATATTATCGGCACTTTGGCAACAAAGGCGGCGGAGAGAAATATTCTCACGCTGATGGTTACGCCGGATAAGGACTATTTTCAGTTGGTGCGCAACAATGTGATGGTGTATCGTCCGCGCAATAAGGAGACGGGATACGATACGCTGGGGGTGAAGGAGGTGAACGAGAAGTATGGCATCGATTCGCCGCTACAGATTATTGACTTGCTGGGACTGATGGGCGACACGGCGGACAATGTGCCGGGGTGTCCGGGTGTGGGCGAGAAGACGGCGGTAAAACTAATAAATGAATTCGGTTCTATCGAGGGTATGTTCGATGGAATCGGCAAATTGAAGGGTAAACTGAAGGAAAATGTGATTGCAAACCGGGAGAAGATTCTTTTCTCGAAGTGGTTGGTGACAATAAAAACGGATGTTCCTATCGACTTGGATATGGAGTTGCTGAAACGTAAGGAGGGCAACTACGAGGAGATGAAGCGGGTGCTGGAGGAAGTGGAGTTGCTGAAGTCGGCGGACTTCTTGCTGCTTTCGGACATGTTGAACCAGAGAGCGGAGTTGGCGAGTGTGCCTGCCACTCAGGAGTCGTCTAAGAGTTCCGATGGGCAGACTGTGGCAACAGCGTCTCGTAAAACTACAAAATCGGCGGAAGATGACCTTTTCGCAGGCGATTTGTTTGCAGAAAATCCGACCAACGGGCAAGATTTCTTTGAAAATCAAAATCTCGCGACATACAAAACGGTTCCTCACGAGTATAAACTTATTGATAATGAGGAGTCTGCAAAGAAATTAGTTGAATATTTATTTACATTTGATGCTGTCAGTCTAGATACGGAGACCACAAATGTGGAGGCTATGCGTGCAAAACTGGTGGGATTGAGCTTTGCGGTGAAGGAACACGAGGCATTTTACGTGGCGGTTCCTCAGGAAACGGAAGAAGCGCAAAAGATTGTTAATATCTTTAAATCGTTATACGAAGATGCGAAAATCACCAAGATTGGTCAGAACATAAAATACGATATGTTGGTGTTGAGCAAATACGGTGTGAAGGTGCAGGGTAACATCTTCGATACGATGATTGCGCACTACATCTTGAAACCGGAGTTGTATCACAACATGGATTATCTGGCGGAGACGTATCTCAAGTACAAGACCATCCACATAGAGGAGTTGATTGGGGAGCGGGGAAAGAAGCAGAAGAACATGGCGGAACTCCTACCCTCTCAGGTCTATGAGTATGCGAGCGAGGATGCAGACATCACGCTTCAGCTTAAAAATATATTACAAAAGGAGTTGGAGGATGCCGGTATGACGGACTTGGCGTACAAGATAGAGATGCCGCTGATTCCGGTATTGGCTTCGATGGAAAAAACGGGGGTACGGATAGATACCAACGGACTGAACGAGGTGGCGAAACAGTATAAGGAGAAGCTGCACACCATAGAGGTGGAGGTGAGTGAACTGGCGGGGGAGAGCTTCAATATAGCATCGCCTAAACAGGTGGGTCACATCCTCTTTGAGAAGCTGAAACTCTCTACCAAACAGAAGAAGACAAAGAGTGGTTCGTATAGCACTTCGGAGGCGGTTCTGGAGGAAATAAAGGGGAAGCATCCGATTGTTGAAAAGATACTTACTTTCCGAAAGCTCAGTAAGTTGCTTGGTACATACATCACGGCACTTCCGGAACTTATCAACCCGGAGACGGGGCACATACACACCTCGTTTAATCAGGCTGTGACGGCTACGGGAAGATTGAGCAGTAGCAATCCGAATCTACAGAATATTCCTATTCGCGAGGATGAGGGAAAGGAGATACGTAAGGCGTTCATCCCGGACGAGGGTTGTCTCTTCTTCTCGGCGGATTACTCGCAGATAGAGTTGCGCGTGATGGCGCATCTGAGTGATGATGAAAACATGGTGGAGGCGTTTCGCTCGGACAGCGATATTCATGCGGCTACGGCAGCGAAGGTGTTTAAGAAAAATATTGACGAGGTGACGCGTAGTGAACGTAGTAAGGCGAAGACGGCCAACTTTGGTATCATCTATGGTATCAGTGCTTTTGGCCTGGCGGAGCGGATGGATGTGAAGCGTAGCGAGGCGAAGGAGTTGATTGATGAGTACTTCGTCACCTACCCGAAGGTGAAGGCGTACATGGATAAGAGCATTGCGTTGGCGCGTGAGAAGGGGTACACGGAGACCATCTTTAAGCGTCGCTGTTATCTGCCGGACATCCTTTCGCACAACGCTACGGTACGTGGATATGCGGAGCGCAACGCCATCAACTCTCCTATTCAGGGTAGTGCTGCGGATTTGGTGAAGATTGCGATGATACGTATTTTTCGCCGTTTCAAGGAGGAGGGATTGCGTTCGCAGATGATTATCCAGGTGCATGATGAACTGAATTTCAACGTTTATCCGGAGGAGAAAGAGCGTGTGCAGGAGATTGTTATCGAGGAGATGGAGCATGCTTGTGAGATGCACGTGCCGCTGAAAGCGGACTTCGGATGGGGGTCGAATTGGTTGGAAGCGCATTAAAACATCCGCGAAATTATGACCATGCGGCGTGTTCCACGACCCGGAGTTGGCTCGCTCGCGGACGTGCGTGGACAAAAAAAATGAAGTAAACATTTGATTATTCAACCACTTTGAACTAATTTTGCAGCAAAATAACAAAAACGAACTAGAAATATGGCTTTAAAAGCAGGTATAGTAGGACTGCCAAACGTAGGTAAGTCTACCCTTTTCAACTGTCTATCAAGTGCTAAGGCACAGGCAGCAAACTTTCCGTTTTGTACCATCGATGCCCAACTGGGACAGGTGTCTGTACCCGATGACCGTCTCACAAAATTGGCGGAACTAATTCATCCGGGACGCATCGTACCGGCAACATGCGAGATTGTAGACATCGCCGGACTGGTGAAGGGCGCAAGCAAGGGCGAAGGATTGGGCAACCAATTCTTGGGTAATATTCGCGAAACAGACGCTATTATCCACGTACTCCGTTGCTTCGACGACGGTAATATCGTTCACGTGGATGGCAGTGTTAACCCCGTGAGAGACAAGGAGATTATCGACGCGGAATTGCAGTTGAAAGACTTGGATACCATCGAGACCAAGATGCAGAAGGTGAAGAAGCAGGCTCAGGTGGGCGGCGATAAGTTGGCAAAGATTGAATACAATGTGTTGCAGGCGTATCAGGAGGCACTTCTGCAAGGCAAATCGGCTCGTACCGTCACCTTCGAGACGGAAGATGAAAACGCTGTAGCCAAGAATCTCTTCCTGCTGACCTCAAAACCGGTGCTCTATGTGTGCAACGTAGACGAGGCTTCTGCTGCTACAGGCAATGCTTACGTGGATGCCGTTCGCGAGGCTATCAAGGATGAAAACGCTGAGTTGTTGGTGGTTGCAGCACAGACCGAGGCGGATATTGCTGAACTGGAGACCTATGAGGAGAAGCAGATGTTCTTGGAGGATTTGGGCTTACAAGAGTCCGGTTGCAACCGACTCATCAAGGCCATTTATCACCTGTTGAACCTGCGTACCTTCATCACTGCAGGCGAGATGGAGGTAAAGGCATGGACCTATCGCGACGGCTGGAAGGCTCCGCAGTGTGCCGGTGTTATCCACACGGACTTTGAGAAGGGATTCATCCGTGCCGAGGTGATTAAGTATGACGATTATATAAAATACGGCTCCGAAAGTGCTGTCCGTGAGGCAGGTAAACTGGGGGTCGAGGGTAAGGAATATGTGGTGCAGGACGGCGACATCATGCACTTCCGCTTTAACGTATAGTGTACACATATCATGCAGACCTCTCTCCTATTCATTAACTGGAACCCATCGCTCTGTCTCTTTGGCTCCATCCGTTGGTACTCTCTCTGTTGGGCCATGGGACTGTTGGCGGGGTATTTTATCATGCAACGACTGTACAAGCAGCAGAACATCAAGCAGGAATTGTTTGAGCCGCTGTTCTTGTACTGCTTTATCGGCATCTTTGTGGGCGCGCGTTTGGGGCATTGTCTGTTCTACGAGCCCAACTATTTTCTGAGTGGTGTGAAGCCTTTTATCGAGATGTTTGTGCCCATTCGTTTTCTTCCGAACGGCGATTGGAAGTACATCGGTTACGAAGGATTGGCGAGTCACGGAGGCACTCTGGGACTGATGATTGCGCTCTATTTATATGTACGGAAGACGAAGCTTCCGCTACGTATGGTTTTGGACAATATAGCCATCACCACTCCTATCGTGGCGTGTTTGATTCGCATCGGCAATCTGATGAATTCGGAGATTATCGGTAAGCCGACGGATGTGCCTTGGGCATTCGTTTTTGAGCGTGTAGATTCGCTTCCACGGCATCCGGGGCAGTTGTATGAGGCGTTGGTATATCTCGTCATTTTTATTGCCGGATTACGGATTTATAAGCGTTTTCCGAAAAAGGTGGGTACGGGTTTTTACTTTGGTTTTTGTCTCACGACCATCTTTACGGCGCGTTTCTTCATAGAGTATACCAAGGAGATTCAGTCGGCTTTCGAGGCTTTGTTGCCTATTGATATGGGACAGATTTTAAGCCTCCCCTTCATCCTTTTAGGCGTGTACTGCATGGTTAAGGGGTGGAAAAA
>CAYSOK010000039.1:0-12153 GCA_964432645.1 uncultured Bacteroidaceae bacterium
GAATGACGAAAAAGGTTTGTTTGTTCTGTGGTAAAACGACCGATAGGTATGTGTGCGAGGTAGGCACCGGTTGCTTGTGTGACAAGTGTGCTGTTCTTATTCACGATTTCGTGGACGAGAATATGATGCCTAAGGGTAAGGCTGTGCGCAAAGGGGGACGCAAGGAGACGATTGACTTGGAGAAGTTGCCGAAACCTGCTGATATTAAAGCATATTTGGATCAGTATGTAATCGGACAGGACGATGCGAAGCGCCATTTGGCAGTCTCCGTGTACAACCACTACAAGCGTTTGGCACAGCAGGATAAGGCAGAAGACGGAGTAGAGATAGAGAAGTCTAATATAATAATGGTGGGAAGTACCGGAACCGGTAAGACCCTGTTGGCGCGTACCATAGCCAAACAATTGGATGTGCCCTTTACCATTGTCGATGCTACCGTATTTACCGAAGCCGGTTATGTGGGCGAAGATGTGGAGAGTATTCTTTCTCGTCTCTATCAAGCAGCCGATTGCGACTTGGAGAAGACCGAGCGCGGTATTGTCTTTATCGATGAGATAGATAAGATTGCCCGTAAGAGCGATAACCCCTCCATCACGCGCGATGTGAGCGGTGAGGGTGTACAGCAGGGACTGTTGAAGTTGCTGGAGGGTTCCATGGTGAATGTACCGCCAAAGGGAGGACGTAAACATCCGGATCAGGATTATATCCATGTGGATACCCGTAACATCCTGTTTATCTGCGGTGGAGCCTTTGACGGTATAGAACGTAAAATCGCTCAGCGCCTGAACACCCACGTGGTGGGTTACAACTCCGTGCAGAATGTGCAGAAGATAGACAAGACGAATCTCATGAAGTACATCCTTCCGCAAGACCTCAAGTCCTTCGGTTTGATTCCCGAGATTATCGGTCGTCTGCCGGTGCTCACTTATCTGAATCCGCTGGACAGAGATGCACTTCGCTCCATTCTGGTGGAACCCAAGAACTCCTTGGTGCGTCAGTACACCAAGCTGTTTGAGATGGATGGCATCAAACTCAACTTCCACGAGGAAGCACTCGACTTCATCGTCGACAAAGCCCTCGAATACAACCTCGGCGCCCGTGGCCTTCGTTCCATTGTCGAAGCCATTGTTATGGACGCTATGTTCGAAGCTCCCTCCGCAAATATCGATACATTTGATATCACCAAAGAGTATGCGGAAAAGCAGTTGAACAAACAGCAAATGGGGTAGGAAAGTACACTAAAACCTATATATCGGCAAAAAAATCGTATCTTTATCGATTTTTTTGCCGATTTTCTTTGTTCTTTCGCAATCTTATTTATATCTTTGTGTTTATTCTTCGAATATTAGGTAATGAGGTCACAAATGATGGATAATTTGAATTTAACGGAGAAACTGAAAGAGTACTTCGGTTTCAGTACGTTTAAGGGAGAACAAGAAGCGATCATTCGGAATCTATTGGCTGGAAAGGATACATTCGTATTGATGCCAACCGGAGGCGGTAAGTCTCTCTGTTATCAGTTGCCTTCCCTTTTGATGGAGGGAACGGCTATCGTTATATCCCCTTTAATCGCCCTGATGAAAAATCAGGTGGATGCCATACGGCAGTTTAGCGAAGAGGAAGGGGTGGCACATTTTATCAATTCATCCTTGACAAAGGCTGCTGTAGACCGTGTCAAGGAGGATATCTTGAGCGGCAAGACGAAACTCTTGTATGTGGCTCCGGAGTCGTTGACCAAGGAGGAGAATGTGGCGTTCCTCAAAACAGTAAAGATTTCTTTCTACGCGGTGGATGAGGCGCACTGTATCTCGGAATGGGGGCATGACTTCCGACCGGAGTATCGACGTATCCGACCGATTGTGAACGAGATAGGTAAGGCTCCTATCATCGCTCTCACAGCTACGGCGACCGATAAGGTGCGCACCGATATTAAGAAAAATCTGGGTATGCCCGATGCAAATGAGTTTAAGAGTTCCTTCAATCGCCCGAATCTTTATTATGAGATACGCCCCAAAACCGATGAGGTGGATAAGGATATTGTACGCTTCTTGAAGCAGAACAAGGGGAAGAGTGGTATCATCTACTGTTTGAGTCGTAAGAAGGTGGAGGAGTTGGCGGAGATTCTTCGTGCCAACGATATAGAGGCGCGTGCTTATCATGCCGGTATGGATTCCGTGACCCGCTCGCAGACGCAGGACGATTTTATTATGGAACGTATCGAGGTGATTGTGGCAACCATCGCCTTTGGTATGGGTATCGACAAACCGGATGTGCGCTTTGTGATTCATTACGACATCCCCAAGAGCTTGGAGGGATACTACCAGGAGACCGGACGTGCCGGACGAGATGGCGGCGAGGGTCAGTGTATTACTTTCTATGCAAAGAAAGACCTCGCTCGATTGGAGAAGTTTATGGAGGGCAAACCGGTATCCGAACAGGATATAGGCAAGCAACTCCTGCAGGAGACGGCGGCGTATGCGGAGAGTTCCGTGTGTCGCAGACGTTTGTTGCTGCACTATTTCGGCGAGGAATATACGAAGGATAATTGTGGCAACTGCGACAACTGTCTGCACCCGGCGGTAGAGAGAGAGGGCGGAGAGTTGTTGACCGAGATACTGGAAACCGTGGAGGCAGTAAAGGAAAACTTTAAGATGGAGTATATCCTTGACATCTTACGCGGTATTGAAAGTGAGGAGGTTATAGCTCACAAGCATGGCTCGTTGCCAACTTTTGGTGCGGAGCGTGAAACCGAACTTATCTTCTTGCATTCCGTGATTCGTCAGAGCCTGTTGAATGGGTATCTTAAGAAGGATGTGGAGAATTACGGATTGTTGAAACTGACTCCGAAGGGAAGAGAGTTCTTGAAAAATCCTACTTCGTTTGTGGTGCTGATGGATCGCAACTTCGATGATTCTTCTTATCACACCCCCACGAACGGTGGCACCGATGTGCTGGACAACACACTGCTCACCATGTTGAAGGGATTGCGTCGCGATGTTGCCAACAAGAAGGAGATTCCACCATACGTCATCTTCCAGGATTCCTCTTTGGAAGCCATGGCTACGGTATATCCTATTACTATTGATGAACTCCAAAACATCCCCGGGGTAGGTGCCGGCAAGGCCGCTAAGTTCGGAACCGCATTTTGCAGTCTCATCAAGAAGTATTGCGAGGAGAACGAGATAGAGCGTACCGAGGAGTTGCGTATACGTACCAAGGCGAATAAATCGCAGCAAAAGAAGTTGAGCATCATTCAGAACATAGACAAGCGTATTCCGCTGGACGACATAGCCTCTTCCAAAGGTATGGAGTTCGATGAGTTGCTCGACGAGCTTGAAACCTTCGTGTACTCCGGTACCAAAATCAATCTGGATTACTATATAAATGAGGTAATAGACGAGGATAAGATAGAGGATATCCGCGACTACTTCATGGAGAGTGATTCCGATGACTTGGACGATGCTCTCGACGAATTGGGACACTACTGCACGGAGGAGGAAATACGTCTTGTACGCTTAAACTTCCTCTCTGAGTTGGGAAATTAGGTCATATACGCATTAAAATTCTATAAAACCGCGAAAGTGTGCGATAAAAGTCGTATATTTGCACGCAATAAAAATTTTTTTTAGTTATGTCATCATTTATTGCAGATAAAGTAGTAATGGAGGGTCTAACATACGACGATGTATTGTTGATTCCCGCTTATTCCGAGGTGTTGCCACGAACCGTGGAGTTGACCACCAAGTTTTCACGCAATATTCAACTGAATATTCCTTTTGTAACAGCTGCTATGGATACTGTGACCGAAGCGAATATGGCAATTGCCGTTGCTCGCGAAGGTGGTATAGGTGTTATCCATAAGAATATGTCTATCGCCGAACAGGCTCGCCAAGTGGCTGCGGTAAAGAGAGCGGAAAACGGTATGATTTACGATCCTATCACCATACAGCGTGGTTCTACCGTAAAGGCTGCGCTCGACCTCATGGCTGAGTATCACATCGGTGGTATCCCGGTGGTGGACGAGAACATGAAGTTGGTGGGTATTGTTACCAACCGTGACTTGCGCTTCGAGAACAACATTGAGCGTTTGGTGGATGAGGTGATGACCAAGGAAAACTTGGTGACCACACATCAGCAGGTGGACTTGGCTGCTGCTGCCGAGATTCTGCAAGAGAACAAGATAGAGAAGTTGCCGGTAGTGGACGGTGACGGTAAATTGGTGGGATTGATTACCTATAAGGATATCACTAAGGCTAAGGATAATCCCATGGCTTGCAAGGACTCTAAGGGTCGTTTGCGTGTGGCTGCCGGTGTGGGTGTAACTGCCGATACCTTCGACCGTATGAAGGCGTTGGTGGAGGCGGGTGCCGATGCTATCGTTATCGATACGGCACACGGTCACTCTAAGTTCGTGATTGAGAAGTTGCGTGAGGCAAAGGCTGCCTTCCCGAATGTGGACATCGTTTGTGGTAACGTGGCTACTGGCGAGGCTGCCAAGTGCTTGGTGGAGGCGGGTGCCGACGGTATCAAGGTGGGTATCGGTCCGGGGTCTATCTGTACAACGCGTGTGGTTGCCGGTGTTGGTGTGCCGCAGTTGTCTGCTGTCTACGATGTGGCTTGTGCGCTTGAGGGTACGGGTGTTCCTTTGATTGCCGATGGTGGTTTGCGCTATTCCGGTGACGTGGTGAAGGCTTTGGCTGCCGGTGGATACAGTGTGATGATTGGTTCTTTGGTTGCCGGTACGGAGGAGTCTCCGGGTGAGACCATTATCTTCAATGGACGTAAGTTTAAGGCATACCGTGGTATGGGGTCTTTGGAGGCTATGGAGTGCGGTTCTAAGGATCGTTACTTCCAGGGCAATGTGAAGGATGTGAAGAAGTTGGTTCCGGAGGGTATTGCCGGCCGTGTTCCTTACAAGGGTACTGTACAGGAGGTTATCTATCAGTTGATTGGTGGTCTGCGTTCCGGTATGGGATATTGTGGTGCGGCAACCATTCAAGATTTGCATAAGGCTAAGTTCGTTCGCATTACCAATGCCGGTGTGTTGGAGAGCCATCCGCACGATGTCTCCATCACGAGTGAGGCTCCGAACTACAGTCGCCCCAACAACTAAATAGATAGAATGACACGACTTATATGGACGTTGTGCCTGCTCCTCTGTGTGCCGGGGATGCGTGGACAATCCGTTGCCGATGCGTTGGCAATGCGCGTGGGGAATAGGGAGGTGCGTCTGTCTGAGTTGATGTATTCCATGAAGAAAGCCGGTGTCGCTCCGACACAGAAGGCGGTGGAGGCGTATGTGCCTACTTATGTAACCCGTCTGTTGATGGTGCAGGCTGCGCGCGATGCTAAGTTGGATACAACGGCACGTTTCAAACGTGCGTATGGCTTTGAGCGTAGACAGATGCTTGTCGAGGCGTTGGCGGATTCTTCTATGGTAGAGAAGTCTTTAAAAGATTATTATAATCAATGGGCAAAAAATACAGGGAAAGATGGAGTTATCCGTCTTTCCCATATTTTTATCCCATTGTCTCAGATGGCATCGGCGGCGGAACAGCAGCGGGCTTCGCAACGTATTGATTCTATCTATCAGGCGATTCGAGACGGTGCTGACTTTGAAACGCTATCGAAGCGTTATGCTCCGGGCGCAGGCTCTCTGCTCTTGGGCGGTGCGACCGAGACGTGGATGGGCAGAGGGGAAACCTTTGCGGAGTTTGAACAACAAGCCTATGCATTGAGTGTAGGGGAGGTGTCTGCTCCGTTCTTATCTACGGTGGGGTACCACATTATAAAACTCTTGGAAAAGAGAGATTTGGGAACTTATACTGCCGCACGTGAGGAGATGTTGCGCTCGGAACGCCTCATGTCGATGGTACGCAAACGTGTTGTTGCCGAGGTGGCGAAACAGCGCGGAGAGGGCGTGAGCGAACAAGTCTATCTGGAACAACAAGAAAAACGGTTGATGGAGAAGGATGCACGTTATCTCTATCGATTGCAAGACTCTGCCGATGAACTTCTACAGGGTGATTATGAAAATGCAGAGTTTCGAGAGAAGATTCCTCAAGATGAGGTAGCTTTTCAGACCTATCTTTCCGAAAATGCATCGGCACGAAAATCGTATAAGAAACTGCTCAAGAAATATAAGAAAAAGAAGGAACCGAATGCCTCTGTCCGTGCCAAAGAGCAACTCCTTTCCGAGTACCAAAAAGAACTAGAAACCCGCTTAACGGCAGACTTACGTAGTCAATATAAGGTTGCTATATATCAAGATGTAATAAAAACCGTTTATAAGCATTGAGAATTGATGGCTTTTTCGTATCTTTGCCCTTGAAAACAAATAATGAAATATGAAATTGAAGAAATATATCCGGTTGGTGGCTGCACTGCTGTTGGTTACAAACGTGGCAGTGGCGCAGAACGATAATGTGATTGATGAGGTGGTATGGATTGTGGGCGATGAGCCTATCTTGCGTTCCGATATAGAGGCCGAGCGTCTGGGTATGCAGGGCTCGCAGTTCGAAGGAAACCCCTACTGTTCTATCCCTGAACAGATTGCTATACGTAAACTCTATCTTCATCAAGCCGCTTTGGACAGTATCGAAGTGACGGAGTCTCAGGTGCTTCAAATGGTAGAAGACCGAATCAACGACCTCATTCAGAATTACGGTTCCAAGGAGAAGTTGGAGGAGTATTCCAACCGTAGTGTGAAGGATTTGCGTGAACTCTTTCACGATCAGTTTATCGAGCAGATGAAGGTGCAGACGTTGCAGCGTAATCTGGTGTCCGATATCCAGGTGACTCCGGCGGAGGTGCGCCGTTACTTCAAGGATATGCCGGAGGATAGTCTGCCGATGATTCCTACCATGGTTGAGGTGGAACTGTTGACCATTCATCCGCGTATTCCGCAGTCGGAGATTGACCGAGTGAAGGATGAACTGCGTGATTATACGGAGCGTATCAACAGTGGACAGTCCACCTTCTCTTCTTTGGCCATCCTTTATTCCGAGGATGGAAGTAGTAGAAAGGGTGGTGAGTTGGATTATACCTCCCGTGTGGGTTTTGTACCGGAATTTGCGAATGTGGCTTTCAGCTTGACTGACCCGAAGAAGGTGTCTCGAATTGTGGAGACGGAATATGGATATCATATCATCCAACTTATTGATAAACGTGGTGATAAGGTGAAGGTGCGTCACATCTTGCGCCGCCCGAAGGTGTCCGATGAGGCACTGGAGGAGACGACTCTGCGATTGGATTCTATTGCCAATGATATACGTGATAACAAGTTTACCTTCGAGGAGGCTGTAACTTTCATCTCCGATGACAAGGATACTCGCAACAACTATGGTTTGTTGCAGAACAAGAATACCTATTCTTCAAAGTTTGAACTCAAGGAGTTGCCGGCTGAAATTCAGCGACAGGTTCGCAGCATGGAAGTTGGCGAGGTGTCCAAGGCCTTCACGATGATTGATAACAGTAGCAAGGAGGTTTGCTGTTTGGTGAAGTTGAAGAGTCGTGTGGATGCACACCGTGCCACCATGACCGATGATTTCCAGGCACTGAAGGATGTGGTGACGGAAACACGTGCTCAGGCAAAACTGAAGAAGTGGGTACAGGAGAAACAAAAGACTACCTATGTACGCATAAACGAGGGATGGCAGGACTGTGAATTCGAGTTTCCTGGATGGGTACGATGAGAAAAATACTGCTTCCTTTACTCCTCTTTTGTTTGTTGGGCGTGGCGGCAAACTTCTCGCCGGATAAGAACCCCGAGACAACAAAGAGTGATCGCAAGAAGATTTATGTGTTGCACTCCGATGTGTTGCACAAGGATTTCCGTGTCCCGGGAGCACAAGTGCTTTCGGGCAATGTTCATTTCTTGCAGGATGGCGTACACATGTATTGCGACAGTGCCCATTATTACGATGAGGCCAACTCCTTTAAGGCATTCGGTCACGTTAAGATGGTGCAAGGAGATACTCTCTCGCTGGTGGGAGAGTATTTGAACTATAATGGTGCTACGCAGTTGGCAGAGGTGCGCCGGAATGTGGTGCTTCGCCACCGTAAGAGTACACTTTATACCGATAGTTTGAACTACGACCGTCTTTACAACCTCGGCTACTTCTTCGAGGGAGGAAAGTTGGTAGACGCCGACAATACGTTGACTTCCGACTGGGGAGAGTATCACACCGATTCTCGCGAAGCCATCTTTAATTACAATGTCTTGTTGCTGAACCCTAAGTTCACGCTGAAATCGGATACCCTCCATTACAATACCCTCACTAAGATGGCGCGTATTGTGGGTCCTTCCAATATAGACCATCAAGATACCCACATCTACTCGGAATCCGGTATCTACGATACGCAGCGAGATGTATCTCATCTCTATGACCGCTCCATCATTACCAATAACGATGGAAAGAAAATGATAGGTGACAGCGTTTACTACGATAGTAAGAAGGGGTATGGAGAAGGCTTTCACAATGTGATATACACCGACGAACCAAACAAAAATCAGTTGACCGGTAACTACGTGTATTACGATGAAAACACCGGTTATGCTTTTGCCACAGACAGCGCCGTAGCGAAGGATTATTCGCAAAAGGACACCATGTACATCCATGCCGATACGCTCAAGATGTTCACGTTTAATATAAACACCGACTCGGTATATCGCGAAACGCATGCTTATCACAAGGTACGCAGTTATCGAGTCGACATCCAAATGGTTTGCGATTCCCTGATGGGGTCCTCCATAGACTCCTGTCTCTACCTATACAAAGACCCTATCGTGTGGAACGGTGACCAGCAAATCGTGGGCGAGGAGATGCGTGTGTATCTGAACGATTCCACGGTGGACTCCATACAAGTGTTGCGTCAAGCCATGTCGATAGAGAAGTTGGACAAACATCACTACAATCAGGTGTCCGGTAGAGAGATGCACACCTATTTTAATAATGGAGAAGTGTATATGAACCAGGTGGAAGGCAATGTGCTGGCCATCTACTACATGCTGGACAGTGACAGTCTGCTCTATGGTTCCAATTATACCGAAACCACACTCCTGAAGATGTACGTGGAGAACCGAAAGATGAAGAGCCTTTGGATGCCGGCGGCACAGGGCGTGATGTATCCCATCACCGATATTCCCGCCGATAAATATTATCTGCCGGGCTTTGCCTGGTTTGACTACATACGACCTACTTCGCCGCAGGACATTTTGGTATGGCGCGGAAAAGGTAAGGGACAGGAAATGAAGGTGGTAAAGCACAAGGGAGCACCTTTGCAGAAGTTGGACAAAATACTAAAGAAGGAGTAACTATGGGAATGTTTACGACTCGGAAACCCCGTGCCTTTCGTCATGAGTATATGTACGTAAATGAGCGAAAGGAGAAATTGAAGGAGATAGAGGAACGTGCCAAACGTGATTTGGGCATGATTCCCCCAAAAGAGTTCAATCCGGAGGAAATCCGCGGAACCTACGTGAAGGCCACCAAACATCTACGCCGACGCAAGGAGTCGGGCAAGAAGCCAACCAGTGCAGCTATCATCATAATCGTGATAGCCGTGTTGCTGTTTATCTGGCACTGGATAGTGACCGGAAGTGTTCATTTCTAAAGTTTTATACGAGTATGTCGGATATAATACATCTTTTGCCGGATGTGGTGGCCAATCAAATAGCTGCCGGAGAGGTGGTGCAACGTCCCTCCTCTGTCATAAAAGAGTTGCTGGAGAATGCTATCGATGCATCGGCTACCCGTGTGGAGGTGAATCTGGAGGAAGCGGGTAAGAACCTGATTCAGGTGATAGACAATGGAAAAGGCATGAGCGAGACGGACGCAAGATTGGCGTTCGAACGACACGCAACGTCCAAGATAAAGGACGCGGCAGACCTCTATGCGCTTACGACCATGGGCTTCCGTGGGGAGGCCTTGGCATCTATCGCAGCGGTAGCACAGGTAGAATTGAAGACTCGTCGACCGGATGATGAAATAGGTACTATGGTACGTATCTCCGGCGATAAAATAGAGACACAAGAACCGGTAGCTTGTAGCGCCGGAGCAAATTTCAGCGTTCGCAATCTATTCTTTAATGTACCCGCGCGAAGAAGATTTTTGAAGTCGAATCAGGTGGAACTGAGTAACGTCCTTACGGAGTTCGAGAGAGTGGCACTGGTGAACCCGACCGTTGCGTTTAAGTTGACAAACAATGGGGGTGAACTGTTCAATCTTCCCGCCTCCGGTGTGCGACAACGCATACTCAATATCTTTGGCAAGAAGGTGAACGACAAACTTTTGCCCCTTGATGTAGACACCTCTATGATAGAAATACACGGTTTTGTGGGCAACCCGGAGTCTTCCAAGAAGAAAGGAGCCAACCAATACTTCTTTGTCAACGGACGTTACATGAAGCATCCTTACTTCCACAAAGCGGTGATGGAAGCCTACAACCGACTCATTCCCGTGGGAGAGCAGGTACCTTATTTTATATATCTCACCGTGGAACCCGAGTGTATAGACGTCAATATACACCCCACGAAAACCGAGATAAAGTTCGAAAACGAACAAGCCATTTGGCAAATCCTCATGGCCTCCGTACGCGAATGTTTGGGAAAGTTCAGTGCCGTTCCCACCATCGACTTCGATTCCGAAGTACAGTTGGATATCCCGGTATATGTGCCGCAAACAGACGATGCTATCCCACAGGAACCCGCACCGTCGGCAGTCAATACCTTCGATGGAAACCCCTTTGTGAGCAGCGAAGTACCTCTCACTCCATATCCTTCCAAAAGCAGTTCGGGAGGCACCCGAACCTATAGCTCCGGTGGAGGCTACAACCCCTTTGCCCCGGAAAACGAGGAACCCTTTGCCCCCTCCGATTGGAAAGACGCCTATACCAACTTTGAACCGGAAGTGACGACCGGCGAAATCTCGCAAGCGATGAACCCTCTCAACCTGGATTTCGGTGAGATTACACCGATACCCACACAAGAAGGCACATCCGTCCACGTCTGTTCCACGCCGATTCAAGTACAAGGACGATTCATCGTCGCCGCTCTGGAAAAAGGCATCCTCATAGTAGACCAACACAGAGCACATCTCAAAGTGCTTTACGAACAGTATATGCAGCAGATAGCCTCCGGAACCGGACAAGGGCAGACCCTCCTGTTCCCGGAAATCGTAGAGATACCCCCTTCCGACCAAGCCCTACTGGAAGAAACCCTGCCCATTCTCCAATCCCTCGGTTTTGAAATCACCGATTTGGGCGGAGGTAGTTTCTCTGTATCGGCAGTCCCCTCCGGAGTAGACGATATTCCGGTAGAGCATCTTATACGCAATGCCGTAAACGATGTCCGTGATTCCGGCTTCGACTTGTTGGAAAAATATAAAGAGGTGTTGTCCCTCTCTCTGGCAAAGAACGGCGCAATTGTAGGAGGAATGTTGTTGAATACGACCGAAATGACGACACTTTTAGACAATCTCTTCGCCCTGAATACTCCTAATTTTTCGCCCGAAGGTAAACTCGTGTACACGGTTTTGGAAACGGACGAAATACTTAGAATACTCAAGTGACAATGTGAAAAAACTACCTATTACGAGCCTATAAACGAGGAAAAATGCAGAAAAATTGTACGTTTATGGAATTTTTCCGCATTTTTTTGCTCGTTATTCGCAAAATAACGTACCTTTGCACCAAATATTGAAATTAATAGCACTATAAAAACAAATTAGTAATGAAAAAGTTGATGATTGCACTGGCTTTTGCCGGTCTTTTTGGTGCAGCGAACGCTCACGCAGATGAGGTTCCTACCGACAAGTACAAAGTGACAACCAATAGCTTCTGGGCTAACTGGTTCGTATCCGCTGGTTTTAACTTCAGCTCCTTTTATTCAAATCAGGAGTTAAAGGATGCACACAACGGTCCTTTCACTCAGGCTCGTCGCGATATGGGCTTTGACGTGGCTGTTGGTAAGTGGTTTACTCCCGGACTCGGACTCCGTACGAAGGTGACTGCAGCTTGGGGTAAGGCTCCGTACACCGGTCGTGAGGTAAATCGTTATAAGTATTGGGATGCACAGGAGCAGGTATTGCTGAACTTGAGCAACTTGTTCTGTGGTTACAATGCTAAGCGTGTTTGGAACTTCATTCCTTACGC
>CAYSOK010000040.1:0-11950 GCA_964432645.1 uncultured Bacteroidaceae bacterium
GCGTTGGGGATGTCGATGCCGCTCTCTACAATGGTGGTGGAGATGAGGACATCGTAGTCGTAGTTGGCGAAGTCGTAGACGACCTTTTCCATCTCCTCGGGGGCCATCTGTCCGTGACCTATGCAGACGCGACAGGTGGGGATGCGGGAGAGTATGAGGGCTTTGAGTTCCTCGAGATTGGAGATGCGGTTGTTGACAAAGAAGACTTGTCCGTTGCGACTCAACTCAAAGTTGATGGCGTCTACAATCACCTCGGGGTCAAAGAGATGGACTTCGGTTTGTATGGGGTATCGGTTGGGGGGTGGGGTTTGTATCACACTCAAATCGCGGGCGCCCATGAGGGAGAACTGGAGGGTTCGGGGGATGGGGGTGGCGGTCATGGTGAGGGTGTCTACATTGACCTTTATCTGGCGAAGTTTCTCCTTGGTGGAAACGCCGAATTTCTGTTCTTCGTCTACTATGAGGAGTCCCAAGTCCTTGAACTTAACGTTTTTACCGATAAGTTTATGGGTACCAACAACAATATTGACGGTGCCGTCTTCGAGTCCTTTGAGTACTTCTCGGGTCTGTTTGGCGGTGCGTGCACGGCTTAAGTATTCCACCTTTACGGGGAAGTCTTTGAGTCGCTTGGTGAAGGTGGTGTAGTGCTGATAGGCTAGTACGGTGGTGGGTACGAGTACTGCCACTTGCTTGTTGTCACAGGCGGCTTTGAAGGCTGCGCGTACCGCCACCTCGGTCTTACCGAATCCTACATCGCCGCAGACTAGACGGTCCATGGGGCGTTTGCGTTCCATATCGGCCTTAACGTCTTGGGTGGCTTTGAGTTGGTCGGGCGTATCTTCGTAGAGGAAGCTTGCTTCCAACTCGTGCTGCATGAAGGAGTCGGGCGAGAAGGCGTATCCCTCCTCCTCCTTGCGCTGGGCGTAGAGGCGGATGAGATCTCGGGCGATGTCCTTGATTTTCTTCTTGGTACGTTCCTTGAGGTTCTCCCAGGCACCGGTACCCAACTTGTTGAGACGTGGGGGTTCGTTCTCCTTGCCCTTGTACTTGCTCACCTTGTGGAGGGAGTGGATGGAGACGAAGACGACATCGTTGTTCTGATAGACCAATTTGATGACCTCTTGCATGGTGTCGCCGCTCGGTATCTTTACGAGTCCTGCAAAACGACCCACACCGTGATCCACGTGTACCACAAAGTCGCCGGGTTCAAACTGATTTAACTCCTTGAGAGAGAGAGCCACCTTACCATTGCGTGCCTTATCGCTGCGCAGATTGTATTTGTGGAAACGGTCAAAGATTTGATGGTCGGTGAAGAGCGCCACCTTGAGGTCGCGATCCACGAATCCCTCGTGTAGGGTGCGCCCCACGGGGATAAAGGTGATACCCGTTTCCTTCTCTTCGAAGATGGCCTTAAGACGTTCGTTCTGCTTGGCGGAATCTGCCAAAATGTAGAGTTGGAAACCTTCGGCCAACAGAACACGTAAGGTGTCGAAAAGGAGGTCGAAGTTCTTGTGAAAGATGGGTTGGGGGGTGACGTCGAAGTGAATCTTCATCTGCGGGGTCGATGACGGATGATTGCCTATCTCGATGCGTTTAAAGTCCACCACGCTCCGAGCAAACTCCGAGGAGGTAATCAACTTGAGGTCGGCACGGAACTGTTTACGTATCTCCGCCTCCTCCATCTCACTCGTAGCACTCTCTGCCAAGACGGCTGCTTGCGAAAATCCGTCGGTGTACACCTTATTTATTATATCTTGTGTAAAAAGCAGGTCTTTGAACACCAAAACCGTGTCTTCTCGCACAAACGAGAAGAAGGAGATGTTCTCCGCATCTACCTTACCGGAAATCTCCGGTACGATGGAAAGTTCCTGTACACGGTCGCGAGAGAGCTGCGACTGGACGTCGAACATACGTATGGAATCTATCTCATCTCCAAAGAAATCAATACGATATGGAAATTCCGAAGAAAAAGAGAACACATCAATGATGCTACCACGGACGGCATACTGACCGGGTTCGTAAACATAGTCCACCCGCTCAAATCCCACACTCCGAAGCGTCTCCTCGATGAAGGAAGTATCCACCCGCTCTCCCACTCGCAGATGGAGCGTCTCATCCTGTAAAGTCTTTTCACACAGCACCTTCTCTGCCACCGCCTCCGGATAGGAGACCACATAGAGTGGAAACGTGGCACTCGAGATACGACTCAGCACCTCGGTGCGCAGAATCTCGTTGGCAGCATCGCGCTGTCCGTACTTGACTGCACGACGATACGAAGAGGGGAAAAACAACACATGCTCCTCTCCCAACACCTGTACCAAATCGTGATAAAAATATCCCGCTTCCTCCACATCGTCTAATATAAAAAGGAGTAAGCGGTTCGTTACCTCGGCAGACGCCGAAAACAATCCTGAAAACAACATGGGAGCACTCGATGCACACACACCTTCGAGGAAAAGAGTGTGCTCCTCTCCCCGAAGGAACTCTGCGATGGCACTCACCTTGGAATGCCCTGCATACAGCTCCTGTAAATTGGAAATTTCCATTTTTATTCTAAAATTTACGGCGAAATTACTGTAAAGTGCGGAATTACGCAAATATTCCGCAATTTTTGTTTGCTTTGTTCGGAATTTTAGCTAATTTTGTGGCATAATTTCGATTTTATAATGAAGACATCTGATAGTATCATCATAATTCCTACGTACAACGAAAAGGAAAACATAGAAAACATCATCCGCGCCATCTTTGGCTTGGAGAAGTTTTTCAATATACTCGTGATAGATGATGGAAGCCCCGACGGTACAGCGCAAATCGTAAAGGGACTCATGGAGGGCGAGTTCAAAGATAGACTTTTCTTGTTGCAGCGTAGCGGAAAACAAGGATTGGGTACCGCGTATATTAAAGGATTTAAATGGGCCCTGGACGAAGGATACGACTATGTCTTCGAAATGGATGCCGACTTTAGTCACAGTCCGAACGACCTGCCTAAGCTCTACAAGGCGTGCAGCGAGGAGGGATACGATGTGAGCATCGGTAGTCGATACGTGAGCGGCGTGAACGTGGTGAACTGGCCCATGGGACGCGTGCTGATGAGCTACTATGCCAGCAAGTATGTGCGCATGGTGACGGGATTGCACATCCACGACACTACGGCCGGATTCGTATGCTATCGTCGACAAGTGCTAGAAACCATCAACCTGGACAAGGTGCGATTTAAGGGGTATGCATTCCAAATAGAGATGAAATTTACAGCACATAAGTGTGGATTTAAAATAAAGGAGGTGCCGGTCATCTTCGTAAACCGGGAACTCGGTACAAGCAAGATGAACAGCAGCATTTTCGGCGAGGCGGTCTTCGGAGTCATCAAATTGAGGCTGGACGGCTGGTTTCGTACCTATCCACACCTTAAGAAAGCGAACTAACTACTAAAGAGCACGACCATGTTAAAACAATTGGCTATATTATCTGCTTTACTCCTGCCGATATACGGACAGGCAGAAAGACAGGCACACTACAAAGATCGTGTGCTGGATAGTTTAAACCGAGCGCTACACTCCCAAAAGGATGCGCAGGAGCGCATGTGTACAGCACTGAATATCCGTGACTACGCGGCGGGACACTATCTGTTGATAGAAAAAGATTATCTGGATAGACTGCATGAGTTGTATATCTTGGCACGCGATGCTAAGAATGAGACGATTAAGATGGAGGCTATCCGGAGAATGTATAATATGTACATAGGTTTCGGATGTAAGAAGACACAGGAGGCTGAACTCTATAAGAAGTTGCTCGATGAAATGCCGAACGGCTATTTGAAGCGTGCAAGTCTCTCCGCGATGGAGATTTCCAAGATGATTTTGGAGTATGAAACGACACCGGTACAGGAGTTGAATAGTTCTGCGAAACAGCAACTGACGGACTATTTTACGGGTAGATATAGGGCCTTGCCGCCGTATCAGAAGATTACGGCATATTCCAAGATTCTCCTTACATTCAACCGCATCAATGCGAGCATGATTCCGGTGGAACTATTGAAGGAGTACGAGGAGATGGCGATGAACGTGCCGAGTACTTTCGTGTTTCTGCGGGGACGTATGTTCTATCTCTTGGGACTCTCCTATCAGGAACGACGCGATGCACGAAGTGCTTTCCATGCCGATAGCTTGTGCATAGACAATATGCACATGACGGAGACTATCTACAAAAACTCCGGACGTGTGTATAGGACGATGAATACGTATTCGTATCTGTTCTTTAAATATCGTTTTAAGAACTTGGCGTACAACGGTGAATCTCTGCCGCGTGGAGAACGTCGTAGACTGGCTGCGGAGACGTACAAAAAGTTGATAGAGTATGCATCCAAGAACAAACACCTGACCAACTATCTTCGAAATGAGCCTGCCATAGAGGCGTACTACGACATCGCTATGGAGAAATGGGATTTGGCTGAACCGCTGATTGACAAACTGCTGGAAACACATCCTAACAGTGTATTCCTGGCGGAACAGAAGATGAAGATTACCCGAATGCAGGGCGATAAGGAGGCGTATGAACGGGCACGCTCACTCTATCAGGAGAACTTGGAAACGGACAAGGAGGTTAGCTTCAATTGTCTGAAGGAGGAGGCAGATATCTTTGCGGGTATCGCTCGCAATATCTATAGCTTATACGAAGAAAACGAGACCATTACAAAGGAGAATAGCTCTCTACTGCGCGACAAGCGCAACATCTACACGGTGCTGATTTTGGGATTGGTATTGGGCGTGGTGTATCTCTTCTACTCGCTTACAAAGATTACGTTGCAACGACGCAAATTGGAATTGGACGCAAAGGCAAAGGAGGAGATGCTGGAGAAGATTGAAAACGATGCGAAGGAGAAACTCGACTTGAGTACGAAACTGGTTGAGGAGGCGCGACTTAAAAACTCTATTCTCGCCAACATGAACCACGAGATTCGTACACCGCTAAATGCCATCAACGGTTTTACCGAGATATTGGTAAAGGGCGAAGAGGAGGGCATCCCCTACACGCCGGAGGAGCGACAGGAGTTCTACAACATCATTCATACCAGTTCGGAACGTTTGTTGAGTGTTGTGAGCGACATCATCGACTTGAGTAAACTGGAAACAAACGACTTCTTCTTCAATAACCACAACCATAAGGTGAACGAGATTCTACAGGAGCGCTTCGATGTCTACTGCGAGAAGAACGATAAACCGGAGGTGGAAGTATGCCTGGAGAAGGCGGAGGAGGATGTGGTAATATTCGCCGACAAGGCTCGTATAGAACAAATTATCAATAATATAATGGACAATGCACTGCGCTTCACCCATACGGGTAGTGTAACGTTGGGCTGCAACGTGGACAGCGAAAAGAAGGAGGTGTCTATCTATGTCAAGGATACCGGTATAGGTATTAGCGAGGATAAGTTGGACGCCGTGTTCCATCGTTTCGTAAAATCCGACGATAATTCCCCGGGAACAGGATTGGGACTGGCTATCTGCAAGGGATTGACCGAACGAATGGGAGGACGCATCGTACTGCAATCTACTCTGAATGTGGGCAGTACGTTTACCGTGACTTTCCCTTACGTGGAACATCCGGAGGAAACAAAAGCGTAGGTTGTCCGACAGAAACATCTAAAAGAGATTTGCAAGATGAAAACCCTTATTGCGAAAGCTACAATTGTAAACGAAGGGAAATCCTTCGTGGGATACGTAGTGGTGGAACAGGATCGTATCGTGTATGTGGGGAAGGAGCCTCCTATCGAAACGGAGTTTGACGAGGTGGTAGAGGCCAGTAGATTGTACTTGCTACCGGGTGTGATTGACGACCATGTACACTTTCGCGAACCGGGGCTTACACACAAGGCGGATATCCACAGCGAGAGTATAGCGGCAGCTGCGGGTGGTGTTACGTCGGTGATGGATATGCCGAATGTGGTGCCGCAAACGACTACTCTGGAGGCTTTGGAGGAGCGTTTTAAATTGGGCGCGGAGAAATCTGTAGTAAACTATTCCTACTTCTTCGGGGCTACCAACACGAATACGGATTTGCTCTCTAAGCTGGATACCAAACGGGTATGCGGTGTGAAACTCTTCATGGGCAGTAGCACGGGCAACATGTTGGTGGACAGAGAGGAGACTTTGTATAAGCTCTTTAGGGAGTCTCCCCTACTCATCATGGCGCACTGCGAGGATACGGAGACTATAAATAAGAATATGAAGAAGGCGGTGGAGCGCTACGGCGAGGATCCGGAGGTGATTCATCATCCGGAGATTCGCAGTTGGGAGGCGTGCTACAGTTCTACGGCTACGGCGATAAGCATCGCACAACGGACGGGGGCGCGCTTGCACTTGGCTCATCTCACCACGTTGCAGGAGGTGGAGCTGTTGTACCACGGACCGCTGTATGATGAACAGGGGAAGTTGTTGAAACGTCTGACGGGCGAGGTGTGCGTGGGACACTTGCTTTTTAGCGATAAAGATTATGCTACACTGGGTACACGCATCAAGTGCAACCCTGCGATAAAGAAGGAGTCAGACCGTAGGTCGCTGATTTGGGGAATACATTCGGACAGACTCGATGTGATAGCTACGGATCATGCTCCGCACCTCTTGGAGGAGAAAGCGGGGGGATGCAAGAAGGCTATGTCGGGGATGCCTATGATTCAGTTTTCCTTGATTTCCATGTTGGAGATGCCGGAACTTAATATAGAAAAGGTGGTACAACTCATGTGCCACAATCCGGCTCGTCTGTTTGAGGTGAAAGACCGTGGATTCATTCGACCGGGTTACAAGGCGGACTTGGTGCTGGTGCAGAGGGATGCGACTCCCTATACATTGCATAAGGAGGATGTGCTGAGCAAGTGTGGATGGAGTCCGTTGGAGGGGCACAATTTCCATACTCGAGTGGTACGGACGTTCTGCAACGGACATACAGTCTATAAGGATGGATGGGTGGACACCGACTATCGTGGTGAGGCTCTTACGTTCAACCGATAACACGGCACAACATATATGGCAACGGAGATACATACGCTTACGTATGCTCTACACCACGTGACGGAGTATATCAATTGGATCTATTTTTTTCATACTTGGGGGTATGCACCTGCCTTTTATGGTGTGACACAGGTGCACGACTGTGCGGCTTGTAAAGCGCAGTGGATAGCTGGTTTTGAGGGCAAAGAACGTGAACAGGCTCAGAGTGTTATGACTCTTTACGAAGAGGCTTTGGAGATGCTCCGATGGTTGGACGAACGGTATACCGTGTCTACTCGTTTTGCTCTCTTTTCCGCCAACAGCGATGGGGATGATATAGTGCTGAACGATAGTGAGGTTCGTCTCCCACTACTACGACAACAAACATCTAAGGCCGAGGAGCCGTATCTGTGTTTAGCGGATTTCATTCGTCCTCTCTCCTCGGGCATTCCCGACCGTATAGGTGTCTTTGTTGCTACGGCAGGTGCAGAGTTAGAGGAATCTGCTACAACATATTTCCCGGAGGATGATTACAAACGGTTGTTGGTGAAGACGTTGGCAGAACGATTGGCGGAAGCGGCTACGGAGAAGATGCATCAGGAGGTGCGCATGCGCTATTGGGGTTATGCGCCGGAGGAACAATGGAGTATTCACGACCTGCACATAGAACGTTTTCAAGGCATTCGACCGGCGGTGGGATACCCTTCATTGCCGGATCAGTCCATCAACTTTCTATTGGATAATCTCATAGATTTCTCATCCATAGGGGTTAAGGTGACGGAAAACGGGGCAATGTATCCGCATGCATCGGTGAGTGGTCTCATGATGGCGCATCCGCAGGCACGCTATTTTTCGGTGGGACCGATAGGCGAGGATCAATTGGCGGACTATGCACGTAGACGTGGCATCTCATCGAGTGAGTTGAGACGTTTCTTGGCGGCAAATCTTCCTACTACGTATATAAAATAAGAATATTACAATATGAAGTATATCTACTACATCTATCAGGTGTGCATAGCACTCCCTATTTTTATCCTTTCAACCATACTGACGGCGCTGACGGTGGTGATTGGTTGTAGAATTGGTGACGGTCATTTTTGGGGGTATTACCCGGGTATGGTTTGGTCGCGCATCGTTTGCCGCGTGTTGTTGTTACCGGTGAAGGTGGAGGGGCGTGAGAATCTTGCGCCGAATCAATCGTATGTGTTTGTTGCCAACCATCAGGGGGCTTTTGATATCTTCTTGATTTACGGTTTCTTGAATAGAAATTTCAAATGGATGATGAAGAAGTCGCTGCGCAATGTTCCGTTTGTGGGCAGGGCGTGTGAGAGTGCACATCACATCTTTGTGGATAAGTCGGGACCTAAGAAGATTCAACAGACGTATGAGACGGCACGTAAGACGCTCCAGAACGGCACTTCACTGGTGGTGTTCCCGGAGGGGGCACGCAGTTTTACGGGACACATGGGGGTGTTCCGTAAGGGAGCGTTCCAATTGGCGGATGAGTTGCAGATGCCGGTAGTGCCCATCACGATTAACGGTTCCTTCAACGTAAAACCTCGCACCAACGATTTGGGGTTTGTACATTACCACGGTCTACGCATGACGATTCATAAACCAATTCCCCCCAAGTGCAAAGGTCCCGAGAATGTAAAGGAGACAATGGAACAGGCTTACGAGGATGTCATGAGCGGATTGATTCCGGAGTATCAAGGTTTTATCAAGAACCCGGACCAATAAAGGAAACATCCACGTTTTCATCGTTCTATAGAAATGAAAACGTGGATGTTTTTATTTTTACGAATTACGGTGTTACCTGCAAACGTTTCATATTTGTTTCCGCATCTGCAAGATATGCCTTCACATAGGGATTTTCTTTGAAATAGGGAGTGGCCTTCATGACGATGGATTCTATCCATGGATTCATAATCGGATATTCATAATTGCTGGTAACCAATTGGAAGATACCTACACTCAGCACATTATCAAAATTGTCCGTAATGAAAGTGGTTGTAAGTTCATCTTCTTCATTGAGCAAGCGCACAGCCTCGGCCTGTAGTTGGCTACTGATAACCTCTTGATCATAGCCATCCATAATCATTTGACTCTCCTTGTGTGAAAGTTCGGCCATTTGATTGTCCAGTTGTGACTTCTTCTCCAGGAATGTAAAGAGTTTGTCGTTGAGCGGACTTCCCGTCACCTTACACTTGGAGGAGGTTATCTCCACGCTCAAGTCTGCCTCCTCGAGCACCATTGGCATCAAACTATTCTCGCCCATATAGAGCATCACAATCTGCGTGCTATCTACGGAACCCTGCATATGGAACTTACCGTGCACCACATCGCAAGAATCCAGACTAGCCAGCTGACTGTCCTTCACGGCCTTGATATAAAGCTTTCTCCCGTCCAACACAGACACGTTCGACACGCCGTCAATGGTGTATTGTGGCGAACATGCAACGCATCCGAACAAAAGGGATACAGCATACAGTAGTTTATTCATCTTTATCTTTTGCTTCTATTTCGAGAGCAAAGGTAACACTTATCGCTGAGCTATCCAAACAAATTATGGAAGATTAAGGATAAAAGTATCCTTTTTACACTCGGCTCACGTGTGCCCTTGTTTTGTATATTTTCTTGTCATTCTCCATGGGTGTCTTCGAAGATGAATATGTCTTCATCTTCTTCCGACATGAAGTAGCGTTCACGTGCTATCTTCTCCAGCGCTTCATCGCTGTTCATTAGTTCCTCGAGACGTTCGGTATCGCGCTCATATTGTTGCCGATACTTGGCTATCTCATCGGAGAGTGCTTCAATCTCTTGCTTGTGCTTGTAGCGGTTCACAAAGCTGTTCTCGCCTACGAACCCCATCACAATCGCAAAAAAGAGAATTGTCAGGATGTACTTGAACCTACTCAAAATATCACCCACTAGTTTCAACTTTCCCATGTCATACTTCGTCTTTTATGTACTCACACTTTTCATTTCCTCACTACAAGGGAACGGATGTGCAAAGATAGTATTTTTTTCACAAAGCAAATCATTCAACCCTCCTTTTTTTGAAAATAGATGGTAAAAAAGAGGAATATGTGGGGGGTGCTCTTGGGTATGTGGTAGATATATTGTAAATTTGCAAAAAGAACTAGTACATATTATATATATAACATGGAAGAATACATCGTATCTGCCCGAAAATATAGACCCACACACTTTGCATCGGTGGTGGGACAGGAGGGTCTGACTACTACGCTCAAGAATGCTATTGCGCAGAAAAAATTAGCGCACGCATATCTCTTTTGCGGTCCGAGGGGTGTGGGTAAGACTACTTGCGCTCGTATCTTTGCCAAGACCATCAATTGCTTGTCGCCGAATGAGAACGGGGATCCTTGCGAACAGTGCGAATCGTGTGTGGCGTTCAACGAACAGCGTTCTTACAACATACATGAGTTGGATGCAGCGTCCAATAACTCGGTAGATGATATTCGCCAATTGATTGATCAAGTGCATGTGCCGCCACAGATTGGTAAGTACAAGGTGTTTATCATCGATGAGGTACACATGCTTTCACCAGCGGCTTTCAATGCGTTTCTTAAGACACTGGAGGAACCGCCTGCTCATGCCATCTTTATCTTGGCAACAACAGAGAAGCATAAGATTCTGCCTACTATCTTAAGCCGTTGTCAGGTGTATGATTTTAACCGTATGTCGGTACAAAACATCGTGAATCATCTGAAGAGTGTGGCGGAGAAAGAGGGGTACGAATACGACATGAACGCGCTGAATATCATTGCTCAAAAGGCAGATGGAGGTATGCGTGACGCACTCTCTATCTTTGATCAGGTGGTGAGCTTTACGCAGGGGCATCTACTGTACGATAAGGTGATTGAAAATCTCAATGTACTGAGTTATGAGTATTACTTCAAATTGACGGATGCGTTCTTGGATAATAAGGTGCCGGAGGTGATGTTGACATTTAACGAGATTCTGAACAAGGGGTTCGATGCGGCCAACTTCATGACGGGATTGGCAGAGCATTTGCGCAATCTCTTGGTGAGTCGCGATGAGGTGACATTGCCATTGTTAGAGGTGAGCGAGGATGCGCGCAACCGATACCGGGAACAGGCTCAGAAATGCCCACCTAAGTTCTTATATCGTGCTATTAAACTATGCAACAACTATGACATCAACTACCGTACGGCTCGCAATAAACGCTTGCTTACGGAGATTACGTTGATTCAGTTGGCGCAGGTGACACAGGAGGATGAGCCGGGCTCGGGGCGTTGCCCTGAGGATATTTTAAAACCAATCTTTAAGCAGATATTAGCGACGGTCGGGATGGCTGCCGCACCGTCTGTTACTACTGCTGCGACGGTTCATCCGTCTACTACACCGACAACGAATCGCGTAACTCAGTCACCGTCTTCGGGGGGCGTTTCTCTCGCATCTCCGCAGGATGGAGAGAATGCACCTACCTTGCCGAAATTACGTCGTGTATCTCTGCACGGCAGTGTGCGGGGTACCGGGGGTACATCCTCTGCAACTACTGCGCGACAGCCGATACAAAAGGAGATCGGTGAAGATGTTTTTACGCAGGACGAACTTCGCATTCACTGGTTTGAATACGTGGACCACTTGCCGCAGGCTGAGACGGCTATGATGGCTCGTATGCAGAACATGTTTCCGGAACTAAAGAACAACAGTACCTTCGATGTCGTTGTGAACAGTCAACGTATAGCCGATGATTTGACTCATTTGCGTGATAATCTGGAGGATACTCTCCGCAGGAAATTGAACAACCGCCATGTTCACATGAACATCGTTGTGAAAAATGCTGAGGATATGGGTCCGACTCTCACTCGCGGCGAACAGTTTGCCGAGATGCTCAAGAAGAACGAGGGCGTTAAGAAGTTGCAGGAAACACTAAAACTGGAGCTTATATAGAACTTAACTCAAGTTTCGGATTTGTG
>CAYSOK010000041.1:0-11659 GCA_964432645.1 uncultured Bacteroidaceae bacterium
TCAGAATAACGGCTATATTTTAAAATAATAATGATTTAAACCTCCTTTTTTTGCCCATTTCAACATCTTTGAGTAAATTTGCAGCATAGAAAACAGTATAAATTAGATACCGATTGCCTATGACCGATATATTTCAAGGGTTCCCCATTACGGACCCTACGTGGATTTTCTTCGTGGTGCTGTGTATCATCCTGTTCGCGCCGATTGTGTTCGGACGACTGAAGATACCACACATCGTGGGAATGATTTTGGCGGGTAACTTGATTGGACCGCACGGGTTCAACATCCTGGATTCCGACAGTAGTTTCGAACTGTTCGGTCAGGTGGGTATATACTATATCATGTTCTTGGCGAGTCTGGAGATGGATACGGAGGGATTGAAACGCACCAAGACAAAGAGCCTCATCTTCGGTCTACTGACCTTTGCACTGCCGTTCGGTTGCGGTCTGCTGTCGGGTCACTACTTATTGGGGTACAGCATAGCGGCTTCGGCATTGTTGGCGTGCATCTTGGCATCGCACACGCTGGTCTCCTACCCCATCGTGAGTCGTTATGGACTGGCAGGACAGCCGAGCGTCACGGTGAGCATCGGTGCCACACTGGTGACACTGATGATATCACTGTTCACTCTGGCGGCTCTGAGCGGTAGTTTTTCACAATCGGTGGACGCATGGTTTTGGGGACTCTTTGCACTTAAATGCATTCTCTATTTAGGCGGTATCTTCCTGATTATCCCCCGCATAGCCCGTTGGTTCTTTCAGCGGTTCGAGGAGCGAGTATCGCAATTTATTTTTGTTCTCACGGTGGTATTCTTCTGTGCAGGCATTGCCAAGATGTGCGGACTGGAGGGCATCTTGGGTGCTTTTCTAGCAGGTTTGACGCTGAATCGATACATACCGCACACCTCTCCGCTGATGAATCGCATCGAGTTTGTGGGCAATGCACTGTTCATCCCCTACTTTCTGATTGGTGTGGGCATGATGATCAACATACGTCTGCTGTTCTACAGCGTGGAGACACTCTTCGTGGTAGGCATGATGGTGGGCGTGGGTACGCTGAGTAAATACGTTGCAGCGGATGCCGGTGCAAGAATATTCCGCTACGGCAAGAGTTCCAAATTGATGATGTTCGGTCTCACGGAAGCGCATGCTGCCGGTGCGCTGGCGATGGTAATGATGGGTACACGCTTGGAGGTATCTCCCGGGGTATATCTAATGGATGACAACATGCTGAACGGTGTCATCATCATGATTCTCTTCTCCTGCATCATCAGTTCCATCGCTACGGAAAAAGCCTGTCTGCGTCTGTCCGAGGAGGTGACGCAGGAGGATGACGGTGCTCCGGACGATGAGCGAATCTTGATTCCCATTGATGGTGCGGAGGGTATGGAGCAGCTTGTGGGACTGGGCGTTATGATACGTAACAGCAAACTGAATCGTCCGTTGCAGGCTGTAAACGTGGTGTACGATGACGAGAACAGCCCCAAGAAGAAGGAGCTGGGAATGAAGCTATTGGAGCAAGCAAAGAATATAGCGGCGGGTTCCGAAGTGGAGATGGAGACGCAACTGCGCGTCACCGCCAACGTGTCAACGAGTGTGATTCATGCGATGATGGAGAAGGAGGCTTCGGAGATTATCATCGGGCTGCATCGCAAGCGTCATCTGGCGGACTCCTTTATGGGTTCTTTCTCGCACAACTTGATTGAGAATACGCATCGACAGATAATGATAGTGAAGTGTGTCGCCCCCATCAACACGGTGCGACGCATTCATGTGGCGGTGCCGCCGAAGGCGGAGAAGGAGACGGGGTTCTACCGTTGGTTGGAGCGTCTGGCTAGATTGGATGAAGAGTTGGGATGTCGCATAGAGTTTCATGCCACATCGGTTACGATGAAACACATTCAGAATTTCCTGCGCCACCGTCACCCCAAGGCACGTCCGGAGTACAATCTACTGGAGGATTGGGCAGACTTGCTGCTCATAACGGGCGAGGTGAGCTACGACCATTTGGTGGTCATCGTTATGGCGCGCAAGGGCAGCATCTCCTACACTCCGCTGTTTGAGGAGTTGCCTATGCAGGTGACCAAGTATCTCTCAAACAACAGTTTGATGCTTATCTATCCGGATCAGCGGGAGGAGACTCGACACATCACATCGTTTGTTAATCCGCTAGGGATGGAGAAGAATGCCGCGCAACTGACGGAGCCGCTCACGGGATGGGTGTACAACAAGGTGCGGACACATCTGCGCGACCCGGAGTAAGGATGCGTCTCTCTATATATAATAAGGATAAAAAGACAGATATATATTTATGATTGAAATAAAGGGAATAAAAAAGAGCTTCGGTTCTTTGGAGGTGCTTAAAGGTATTGATCTCTCCATAGAAAAGGGAGAGGTGGTGAGTATTGTAGGACCGAGCGGTGCCGGCAAGACGACATTACTACAGATAATGGGTACACTGGACAAGGCGGACGAGGGTTCGCTGGTAATCGACGATACGGATGTGGCAAAACTCTCCATGAAGCAGTTGGCAAAGTTTCGCAATAAGCACATCGGTTTCGTTTTTCAGTTTCACCAGTTGCTGCCGGAATTTACCGCGGTGGAAAACATCATGTTGCCGGCACTCCTCGGGGGAATGTCGCGCAAGGAGGCTAAGCAGCGTGCAGAGGAACTGTTGGAATTTATGGGACTGTCCGACCGTGCCAAGCACAAGCCCAACGAACTTTCGGGTGGTGAAAAACAGCGTGTTGCCGTGGCTCGTGCTTTGGTGAATCATCCTTCCATCATCTTGGCGGATGAACCTTCTGGCAGTCTGGATACGCAGAATAAGAAGGAGTTGCATCAACTCTTTTTTGACCTACGCGACCGCATGGGACAGACATTTATCATAGTGACGCACGACGAGGAATTGGCATCCATCACTGACCGAACAATCCATCTGATGGACGGAATGGTGCAGGGGGAAACTCACTCCACGCGCTCAAGGATTGAGAGCAGCGATGCGGAATCCGATGGAGAAGAGAGCATAACGGACAACTTTCTTCTCAACAAGATTGTTTCCTTGGAAAAAGATTCGGATGAAATGGAGTAAACCGCTACTGCTTCTCCCCTTGTTGCTGACGCTTTTCTGGGTGGGTTGCGAGAAGGACAAGGTAAAAATAGTCAACCAAGCCACGGGACAACCGTATGAGTTGCAGATGGTTATAGACAAGGGGCTATGGACAGGTCGCTTGGGCGATTCCCTCCGCACCTACTTTGCCGCAGACATGCCGGGACTGCCACAAAAGGAGTCCATGTTTCGTTTGTCGCAGATTGCTCCGGCGGGGTTTGGCGGATGGTTTGTGTCTACGCGCAACATCCTGCGGGTGAACATCCACAAAGACAGTACACAGACGCACTTCGGCATCGTGCGCAATCGCTATGCTCGTCCGCAGTTGATGGGGGAGCTGACGGCTCCATCGGTCGAGGAGGCTATCCGCTATCTCTCGCTACACGGCGAGGAGATGTGTCGTCTATATATAAAAGAGGAGTTGCTCCGTCAGTCGGTGGTCTACGAACGTACATACAATCACGAACGATTCAAAGCTCTCCAAAAGAAGTTGAACATTCGTCTCTACATACCCACAGAACTCAATATCAGCAAGTCCGGTAATCATTTCATGTGGTTGAGTCAAAAACAAGAGCGCACGCTCAATCTCTGTGTGTACACGATTCCATGGGAAGGAGACGTATCCCGCATCACGCCGGAACGTTTTACGGAGATACGTGATTCGGTGATGCGTATCAACATCCCCGGAGGACGTCCCGATCAATACATGGCGACGGATAAGCAAACGGTTACTAAGGATTCTCTCATCGGCACACCCCACCAAGGCATCACCTTCCGCGGACTTTGGCAAATGGAGAACGATGCGATGGGGGGTCCCTTCGTAGCAACTGTCACGCCGGATACTCAGCGCCATCGTTTGGTCATCGCCGAAGGATTCGTATTCAATCCCAACCAAGACAAACGCAAGGATATCCGCCAATTGGAAGCAGCCCTGCGTACGTTGCAGCTATAAAAATCAAAAATAGCCCACAAAACTTGCATAATACCGCTTTTTATAGTAATTTTGAGCCAAAAATAAATATACACTATGGAGCATCCAGAAAATAGCGCAGAATTTGCAGGACTAAAAGTAAACAGTGGCGTGACACAGACCTCTATTGTCAACCCCTATCTGAAGCGAGGCAGATACAAAGCCCGCAAACTCACGGTTTCCGACTATGTGGAGGGAATCGTAAAGGGAGATGTATCCATCTTGGGACAGAGCGTCACACTAGTGGAGAGTACCAACCCCGACCATCAAGTGGTGGCACAGGAAGTTATCGAAAAGTGTTTACCTCTTTCCGGAAATTCCATTCGTGTGGGTATTAGTGGTGTTCCGGGTGCCGGTAAGAGTACCAGTATCGATGAGTTTGGTGTACACGTGCTGAACAAATACGGCGGTAAACTGGCGGTTCTTGCCATCGACCCGAGTAGCGAACGTACCAAGGGTAGTATCTTGGGCGACAAGACACGCATGGAGAAGTTGTCTGTTCATCCTAAGTCCTTCATCCGCCCCAGCCCATCGGCAGGTTCATTGGGTGGTGTGGCACGTAAGACACGTGAGACCATCATCTTATGCGAAGCGGCGGGTTACGACAAAATTTTTGTAGAGACGGTGGGAGTGGGTCAGAGTGAGACGGCATGCCACTCCATGGTTGACTTTTTCCTGTTGATACAGTTGGCGGGAACGGGTGATGAGTTGCAGGGTATCAAGCGTGGTATCATGGAGATAGCCGATGGTATCATCATCAACAAATGCGATGGCGAGAATGTGGAGGCATGTAAGTTGGCTGCCAGTCATTTCCGCAATGCACTGCATCTTTTCCCGAAACCGGACAGTGGTTGGTTCCCAAAGGTGATGACCTACTCCGGATTCTACGGTTTGGGCATCGAGGAGATATGGGATATGGTGTACGAGTACATCGATTTCGTTAAGAAGAACGGTTACTTTGACTTGCGTCGCAACGAGCAGGCCAAATATTGGATGTACGAGAGTATCAACGAGCAATTGCACAAGAGTTTCTATCAGAATAAGATTATCGAGGGGATGCTTCCGCAGTCGGAACAGTCGGTTTTGGATGGTAAGCAGACTTCCTTTATCGCGGCAAGAGAGCTCATCGATAAGTATTTCGGTTTGCTTAGCGGGAAGATTGATTCGTAACGAGAAACATTCACGAACGATATTCGCCATGCGGTACGCGTTTCGTGGAGGATTACAAACAATAAATCGCCGATGTACGGATGAACCGTTGCATCGGCGATTCCTTTTTTATTTGAGTAACTTACGCATCTTGTTCCTGACTCAGAATCTCCATAAGTTCATCGGCGGTAATCTTATGACTGGTATCCATACCGCTCAAAACCGCATCGGAAAGATTGCGTTTGGTCTCATGCAAACGAAGGATTTTCTCCTCGATGGTATGCGATGATACAAGATGATACGCCGTAACCTTCTGTGTCTGACCGATACGATACGCACGGTCGGTGGCTTGCTGTTCTATAGCCGGATTCCACCACGGATCTAGGTGGATGACGTAGTTGGCACCCGTTAGGTTGAGTCCCAAACCACCTGCCTTCAGACTGATAAGGAAGAAGGGGCAATCCCCCTCTTGGAACTCACGCACCAACTCTTCACGCTTGGCCATGGGTACACTTCCATCGAGATAGAAATAAGGTATCTTTTCCTTATCCAACACCTTGCGAACAACGTTAAAGAAGGAGGTAAACTGACTGAACACCAACGCTCTGTGACCGTTTTCGCGCAATTCCTGCATGAGGTCAACGAGACGATTCACCTTACTGCTTTCCCCCTTCCACTTCTTCTCCACCAACTGCGCACAGCAAGCAGCCTGACGCAACTTGGTGATTTCGGCGAGAGTAGCCACGCTCACCTTGCTACCCCCCATCTCCACCAATTTCTTGGCACGACGACGAATGGATTCGTAAATGGCAAGTTCATCCTCCGACAACTCCACCGGAATAACAATTTCCTCCTTGTCCGGAAGCTCGTTGACCACCTCGGACTTGGTTCGACGCAACATGAAGGGATGCACCAAGGCATTGAGCTGAGCCTGACGTTCCGTGTCGTGATTCAGTTCGATGGGTTCTATAAAACGCTTCTTGAACTGCTCGTAAGAGCCCAACAGATAAGGGTTTATAAACTGGAACAAGTTCCACAATTCCCCCAAATGGTTCTGCACCGGAGTACCGGTAAGAATCAGTTTGTTCGTTGCCTGCAACTGCATCGCCACTCCCGAAGTCTTGGTATCGCGGTTCTTGATGACATGCGCCTCATCCAGGCAAACCACATTCCACTTCTTCTGAGCAAAGTACTCCTCGTTGGGCACAAGAAGACCGTAAGTGGAAAGCACCACATCGTTCTTCGAAGCACTCTTTATACACTCCTCTCTATCGGCAGCCGAATTAAGCACCTTCACATGGAGCGATGGAGCAAAACGCTCCAACTCCTTGCTCCAGTTGGGTACCACAGATGCCGGAGCCACCACGAGAGAAGCACCGGCGGATGCCTTATAGAGCAGATAGGCAATGGTTTGCACCGTCTTACCGAGACCCATATCATCCGCCAAGCAAGCACCTGCCCCCCAATTGTTCAGCCGAGCCATCCAACGGAAGCCCTCCGATTGATAATCTCGCAAGGTAGCATTTAGTGTTTTGGGAACTCGCGGCTTGAGTGCAGCACTTTTCTTTACACGTTCGCGCATATCGCTAAGTGCTTGGTCTCCCTTTATTTTGATTTCTCCCGCCAACATGTCATCGGTCAACAGGCCGGCTTGCAAAGCGGGGAGTTGCATTTTACCACGGTTTTTCACCATCACTCCCTCCATGCGGCGCATCTGCTTACGGAGATTATCGCTCAAGACGATGTATTCATCGTTGTCCAAACGAATGAAGCGTCCGCTGTCCTCGCTCAAGAGGGCAAGGAGTTGCGACATGGATACCACCTTGTCGTCATCGAGGGTGATATCTCCCTCCAATTCAAACCACCCGGCTTTGTTTCGATTCAGATGTATGTCCCACTCCATATCTTCTTTGGGCTTGAGGAACTTGAGAGCCTCTCCCTCCTTCCACTCCAAAGAATATTTATCCGGATTGTTGCGTACGAAGTCGGTAAGTTGTAAGAACTCGTCGATAAAGAGTGATACGTTATCCTCCTTACCCGGAACCTGTATGTCTAACGAGCGATAAAACTTCTCTAGTTCTTTATAATTACGCTTTTCCTTTTCTATATCACGCTTCACCCACACCTGATTATTTTTTACACCTACCGTTTTAATCGCCGCTCCTTCACCCGGAAGTACCACGACATCGCTATCGGCAAGTAAGCGCACACAAGCATGCACCAAGAAAGCGCCATCCGTACGAGTCACTTGCAGACTCAGAGACGTAAAGGCATCAACCGTATCCACATGCATATCTTCGGAAAAGTCATCGGAATACACGTTTACCACCTTCTTAATCATAGGGAAAAATTCCTTCAAGCGTCCCTCCGCCTCAAGTGGGAAAGTGCCAATCTCCATAAGACTCTTGTAAAATTCACGATCCTGCTCCGAAATAGGTATGACCACAAACGAATCCTCATGATGACAAAGGACGACATATACTGAATTCGAAAAAACTTCAACATCCGGTTTGTTGATTTCAAAGTTGGAAGACAGTCGGAATCCGGACTCCGACTTCTCCACAACAATATAAGGTTTTTCCTCTACAATACGAACCGGAATTGCTGTTCCCGAATTTTTTATTTTACGAGATACACGATCATCACCCACCAATAAAGGAACTATATTTTCAATACACAGACAACTAGTACCTCTACGGTGTACCATCTGTAGAATCTCAGCATCACATTCTTCCAGATTATCGAAGTCCGCATAATACATTTGACTATCCGTAAGCAATTTACCGGGACTCCACTTACCACTTTTCATACGTACCTGCTGACGGATTTCCACTCTGTAATCCCTGAGGGTATAAAAAAATCGGGTATTCCTCTCCGCCTTTGCACCACGATTTTTGTAATTCTCGGACAAACGATCCAATGTTTTCTCCCATCGAGGTTTATAGGCAAGTGTCTGTATAAGAGGGTGGGGACCATAGAACTGGCATCCATTCTTTACAATATCCCCTATCATCGACTTCGGAATCGCGGGGCTACACTCATATTGCATCATTTCAGAAATCGGAATAACCACTCCGTAATCACTTTCTTCGGAAAATCCGTCCACATAATAAAGGAAAAGAATTGCTAAGGAAGTGATATTAAAATCATCGGACTCAAGCATCTTATCGATTATATGCTTTGGAAAGGTTTCCAGATCATTGAGAAGATACATGCTCATCGCTCTTGCAGGCAAGGCATTTTCTGCACTCAAGGAATTATAAGCATATAGAACATCGAGACGATATTCCGGTGTATGCTCTGCCGCAATTACATGAGCATAAGCCAAAAAGGGTGCCATAAAAGGAAACGATGCCATGGTTGCATTTAGAAGGGCATATTTCTCCTTATACAGTTTTATGGCCTTTTTAAAATGTAAACAAGCCTTCTCGTAATCGCCGGCATAAACCTCTTTCAAAGCCTTGTGTGCATAGCCAAAGTATGTTTGGCAAGTATCAAGATTGTTTTCTCCCCAGTATATGTACTCAAAGAGATGAATGGATTCATAAACAGAGCAGCTCCTTTTCCCGGTATCAATATTCGTTATAAAATTGACATAGGTTTCACGAGACAACATTAGATCGAACCGTGTATGCTCTCTAAAAAATACGCACAAAAAGTCACACAGCAGATCCGATGTCATCTGCAAGAAAATAGGATGGAACTCCGGATAAAACGGCATTCCATACAAATAAGCAAGTTTATCCTTCGAAAAAGTTGATTCCGAAAGACTTACCATTCGATACCCCACACCTTGCAAAAAGATTTTCATAAAACGACGGCTCTCGGGATCTATTTCCGAATACGAATTATAAGACGTAGCCACCTCACAGTCTTTGTTCTTTGCAAGTTCTCTCAAAGCTGCCATGTAATAACGCTGAGATATGCGACATACGAAAGTTCCGTTCCACAGTTGATATTGTTCTTCGAGATATCCCTTTTTGCACAATTCATCAACGCTCTCTCGCACCTTCTTAATCGGGAGTTTGATTCTTCTAGCATATGCCTTTAACATATCATCTGTCACGTCCCCCATAGCCAATGCGTAGTAGAACAGTAAATCCATCCGCTCCTTATCCAATTTTACTTTCTCTTGATAAAAGTCATCCATAGTTCAATGTTTTACTTGGGATTAAACAACATATGCGATTCTCAAAGAGAACTTCGAGAATCGCATATATAAATTATTATATGAAACGAGTATGCATAACGCTATGCATCGATTTGTGCATACACCGCATTTTGCTCTATGAACTCACGACGCGGACCAACATCCTCTCCCATCAACATGGAGAATACGTAGTCGGCAGCGGCAGCATCTTCTATAGATACCTGCTTGAGCAAACGAGTGGAAGGATCCATGGTAGTCTCCCACAATTGATGAGGGTTCATCTCACCCAAACCTTTGTATCGCTGAATGTGAATTCCGGTATCGCTACCATTACCATATTCATCGATAAAGCGCTGTAAATCAACATCATTATAACAATACTGCTTGTACTTACCCTTAGAAGCCAAGTAGAGTGGCGGAGTGGCGAGGAACAAATGACCATCGCGAATCAGTTCCGGCATGTAACGATAGAAAAGCGTCATCAACAAGGTCTCAATGTGGTGTCCATCCACATCGGCATCGGCCATGATGATGGTCTTGTAGTAACGTAATTTATCGTAGTTTGCCTCCTTACTGTCTTCGCCCAAACCAAAACGAACGCCCAGCGCCTGAATGATGTTGTTCACCTCCTCGTGGTCAAAAGCCTTGTGCCACATGACACGCTCCACGTTGAAAATCTTACCACGAATAGGCAAGATAGCCTGGTACTGACGACTACGTCCCTGCTTGGCAGAACCACCTGCGGAATCTCCCTCAACAATGAACAACTCGCACTTCTCCGGATCCTTATCGGAACAGTCTGCCAACTTACCCGGCAGACCGCCACCGCCCATAGGACTCTTGCGCTGTACACTCTCACGAGCCTTGCGAGCAGCCACACGTGCGGTTGCCGCCAACAGCACCTTGTCAACAATCAATTTAGCCTCCTTAGGATGTTCCTCGAGATATGCTGCCAACGCCTCGCCTACTGCTTGCTGAACGGCACCGACCACTTCACTGTTACCTAGTTTCGTCTTGGTCTGTCCCTCAAACTGCGGTTCAGCCACTTTAATAGAAATGACTGCAGTAAGTCCCTCGCGGAAGTCCTCACCGGAAATCTCTACTTTGGCTTTTTCCAACTTCTCCAACTCCTTCGGGAACATATCCTCGGCATACTTCTTTAGTGTACGCGTAAGAGCGATACGGAAACCGGTGAGGTGGGTACCACCCTCTATGGTGTTGATATTGTTTACATAAGAGTGTATATTCTCGGTATACGCCGTATTGTACATGATAGCCACCTCGATAGGAATCTCCTGCTTCTCGGTATTCAGGTAGATGACATCATCGAACAGATGAACACGGCTGGAATCCACATAGCGAACAAACTCCTTAAGACCATCCTTGGAGTGAAACACCTCCTGACGGGGATTGCCCTCGGCATCCTTCTCACGTTGGTCGGTCAAGGTGATGGTGATACCGGCATTCAAGAACGCCAACTCACGCATTCTGTTCGCCAAAATCTCATACTTGTATGTGGTCGTAATAAAGATAGAACCATCGGGCCAGAACTGCTGACGGGTACCGCGCAGTTCGGTCTCCCCTACCACCTTCACGGAATAGAGCGGTTTTCCGCACTCATACTCCTGCTGATAGATCTTACCGTCGCGGAACACCTGTGAGAGCATGTGGGTAGAAAGTGCATTCACACAAGAGACACCCACACCGTGCAAACCTCCGGACACCTTGTAAGAACCTTTATCGAACTTACCACCGGCGTGCAGCACGGTCATAACCACTTCAAGGGCTGACTTATGCTCCTTTTCGTGCATATCCACCGGGATACCACGACCGTTATCCTGAACTGTTATGGAATTATCTTCATTGATTGTCACCTCTATGTGTGTACAGTATCCCGCAAGAGCCTCATCGATGGAGTTGTCTACGGTCTCGTACACCAAGTGATGCAAACCTTTTTCACTGATATCGCCTATATACATGGCGGGACGCTTTCGAACCGCTTCAAGTCCTTCCAAGACTTGAATATTACTGGCCGAATAACCTGTTTCCTTTTCTTCTTCTTCAATCATTTGTGACAAGTCTTATTTTGGCACAAAGTTAGTAAAAAAAAACGAGATAAGCGATAGTTTTTCGCATAAAAATAAGGAGATAGGAAATGCTTTTTTCTCTCTGATTTCCGAGGAGCACTTAAGAAAGAACGAAATACACGAAAGGGCAAGATTTGTTACAATCCTGCCCACGTATAACATCAAACTCTACAAAAGTACTTAAGATATCTTTAC